>NZ_CAXIAK010000060.1:0-20419 GCF_964021665.1 uncultured Acidovorax sp. | reverse complement strand
CCTATTGCATCACAGCCCTCCGAGCCGTTGTGCTTGATTCTCAACAGCCCCTAGAGGACTCCAAAGGACATGCCGAGCCTCGGCGCCAAGGAGCAAGCGATGTCCATCAACGCGATCCAGTTCCAACGCGGCCTGTCACTGCCCCAGTTTCAAGCCCTGTACGGCAGCGAGCAGCAGTGCGAGCGCGCTCTTGTCGCTGCCCGCTGGCCCCATGGCTGGCAGTGCGCGCACTGCGGCTGCAAGCGCTTTTTTCACACCCGCAATGGCACGGGCCGACTGCTGTGGGAGTGCTTTATCTGTGGCTACCAAAGCTCCTCCATTGTGGGCACCGTGATGGAGCACACCCACCTGCCCATGAGGCTGTGGTTCCTGGCCATGTACCTGCTGACACAAAACAAGAACGCCATCAGCGCCCTGGCGCTCAAGCGCCAGCTAGGGGTGTCCTACAAAACGGCATGGCTCATGAAGCACAAGCTGATGCAGGCCATGGCGCAGCGCGATGAGCGCTACCTGCTGCAAGGGCGTGTGGAGATCGACGATGCCTACCTCGGCGGCGATGCGGGCCATATCAACGGCGGGCGCCGAGCGGCCAACAAGACGGCCTTCGTCGCTGCGGTGCAGACCAGCGCCGATGGCCGTCCCCTGTATATGCGCCTGACGCCTGTGGCGGACTTCACCAACGAGCACATGCGGCAATGGGCCAGTCGCCACCTGACTGCGGGCTGCCACGTGGTCAGCGATGGCACGCGTGCCTTTGCCCAGGTGCGCCAGGCCCAGGCCACGCATGAGCGCTACGTGACGGGAGGTGGGCGCCAGGGTGCGCAGACGCCTCAGCTGCGTTGGGTGAACACCTTGCTGGGCAACCTCAAGACCAGCATGGCGGGGACCTATCACTCGTTTGACCACGCCAGGTATGCACAGCGCTACTTGGCTGAGTTTTGCTGGCGATTCAACCGCCGCTTTGATATGCCGGCCATGCTGCCTAGGCTGTTGAAGGCTTTGGTGACTACTGGGCCGCTGCCTTTGAAGCTGCTGCGCGTTTCTGAGGTAAGTAGCTAATCAGGTATTTTTGGCTTGTAGCGCTTATGTGGTAAGCGCTACAAGCTATTAAATTTATAGCAATTAACGTGGTGCCAGGCGAATCGCACCGTCCAGGCGAATGACTTCGCCGTTGAGCATATCGTTCTCAAAAATGTGCACGGCCAGCTTGGCATAGTCTTCGGGCGTGCCCAGGCGGCTTGGGAACGGAACGCCGGCGGCCAGTGCGTCTTGCACTTCCTGGGGCATGCCAAACAGCATGGGGGTGCCGAAGATGCCTGGGGCAATGGTCATGTTGCGGATGCCATTGCGGGCCAGGTCCCGAGCAATGGGCAGGGTCATGCCCACGATCCCGCCCTTGGATGCGGAATACGCAGCTTGCCCAATTTGGCCATCGTAAGCAGCCACGCTGGCCGTAGAAATCATGGCACCGCGTTCACCTGTGACTTCCGGGGCGTTTTGGGCCATGGCTTCTGCAGCCAAACGGATCATGTTGAAGCTGCCCACCAGGTTCACCGTGATGGTTTTGCTGAACAGGGCCAGGGAGTGCGCGCCGTTCTTGCCCACGGTTTTCTCAGCGGGTGCAATGCCTGCGCAGTTGACCAAGCCCATCAGTTTGCCCAGCGATACTGCTTTGTCGACCACTGCCTGTGCATCGGCTTCATTGCTGACATCGCAGCGCACAAACGCTCCCCCGATCTCCTTGGCGACGGCTTCCCCCTTTTCGACCTGCATGTCGGCGATGACGACGGTACCGCCGCGCAATGCCAGCATGCGTGCGGTGCCTTCGCCCAGCCCTGAAGCGCCGCCGGTGACGATGAATACTTTGCCCTTGATTTCCATAACGTGTCTCCTGGTTGAATTACGTTGACGTAAACGTCAATTATCAACTACCTCTCTGAAGGCGCTGCGCGAGCGCACACAAAAAAGCCCGGCATGTGCCGGGCTCTCGGGAGTGGATTGTGACGGAGTTACTGGAAGCCGACGCGGTCCAGCATCTGCTGCACCTTGGTCACATTGGCTCCCACGGCGCTGATGGGAATGGTTTCGCTCTTGAAGGGGGCATTGCCCGTCATGGCCTTGAGTGCGGGGTTATCCAGCGTCACGCTCTTGACCGCCGGCCACTCGTTGTTGCCGTTGGCGAAGTAGTTTTGAGCTTCTGGGCTTGCCAGGTATTCGAGGAACTTGACGGCGTTTTCCTTGTTTTTGGCGTGTTTAGCGACTGCACCCCCCGCAATGTTCAGGTGCGTGCCCCACGATGCCTGGTTGGGGAACACCACGCCGACCTTGTTCACCACCGCAACGTCTTCCGGTTTGTTGGAGCGCATCATGCGGGCGAGGTAGTAGCTATTGGTCACCCCAATATCGCATTCACCGGAGGCCACCGCCTTGATCTGGTCGGTGTCACCGCCCTTGGGGGGGCGGGCCAGATTAGCCACCACGCCCTTGAGCCAGGCCTCGGCTTTTTGCTCACCCAAATGCTCGGTCACTGCGCCAAACAGGCTCAGGTTGTAGGGGTGCGAACCCGAGCGAATGCAGAGCTTGCCCTTGTTCTTGGGGTCTCCCAACTCTTCATACGTGTCCACGTCGGCTTTTTGGACCTTGACCTTGTTGTAGACGATGACGCGGGCGCGGGTGGACAGACCAAACCACGAAATGCCGCCATCGGCTGCGGGGGCGCTGCGCAGGTTGGCTGGAATGGCGTCGTTCAGCACCTTGGACTGGATGGGCTGGAAGAGCCCGTCCACTTCACCCTTGTAGAGCCGGGCCGCATCCACCAGTAGGATGACGTCCGCCGGAGACGCAGAGCCCTCAGCCTTCAGTCGAGCGAGGATGCCTGCATCGTCGGCGTCCACGCGGTTGATCTTGATACCCGTGGCCTTGGTGAACCCCGTGTAGAGCGCCTCGTCGGTAGAGTAGTGGCGGGCGGAGTACAGATTCACGACTTGCTCTTGGGCCAAGGTGGCGCCCGCAGTGGCGGCCAGTGCGCAGGCGGTCAGCAGGGCTTTCACGGTCTTCGACATGGAAATGCTTCTTTCGGGGTTGCGATGCTCTAATGATAAAACAAACGCGAATTATTCTTAATAAAAACCCGTGTGGCAGAGGTATTTCCGCACAAAGCACCTCAGCGAGAGGCGCCGTCCCCGCAATCATTTATTCGTCAATCGAGGCGCTCCAGCGGCTACCCCAGTCTCGGGCGCGGTCGATGTTGCGGCGGTCGCGCTTGGTGGGGCGACCCTCCTGCAGCGCGGCGGCGGGTTCTGGGGCCAGGCGCCGCTGCTCGGCGGCGCGCTCGCGGGCGGCGATGCTTTCGGGCGTTTCTTCGTACAGCAGTTGCGCCACGGGGGCCGGGCCACGCGCACCGCTCAAGGCTCGCACCAGCACCGTGCGGGCCACTGGCCCCTGGCGCAGCGCCACGGTGTCACCACAGCGCAAGTCGCGGGCGGGCTTGGCGGCTTGGCCGTTCACGGTGACGCGTCCCTTCGCAATTTCCTCGGTGGCCAGACTGCGCGTTTTGTAAAAGCGCGCACACCAAAGCCACTTGTCCAGCCGCATCGTTTCAGTCACGTTCATTCGCTCAATTGTGCCGGGTTGCCATGGGCGGTGCTGGCAAAGTGCTGCGCAAGCGGCAGGCGAACCACGGCGTCCAGCCCCAGGATTCGGGTGCCTTGTTCGCGGTTGGTGAGGGTGATGCTTCCTCCCAGCGCTTGCACGATTTCCTGGCAAATGGCCAGGCCCAGCCCGCTGCCGCTGCGCACATCGCCCGCTGAGAAGGGTTGAAACAGCCGCGCTGCCAGTTCGGGCTCAATGCCCGGCCCGCAGTCACTGATGGTGAGCGCCGTGTGGTGGGCGTCGCAGCGCAGGTCCACCGCCAGTTCGCTGCCTTGCGGTGCGTGGCGCACCGCGTTGTGCAGCAGATTGCGCGTCAACTCGCGCAGCATCCACTCATGGGCCCGCACGGGGGCAGCTTCGGTGTGGATGCCAAAGTCAAGATCGCGTTGGGCGATCAGGGGCGAAATCTCTAGCGCCACGGTGCGCAGCACCTCGTCCAGCCGGGTGATGGGGGGCTCGCTTTGCTGGCGCAACTGCTCCACCTTGGCCAGCGCCAGCATCTGGTTGGCCAGCTGTGTGGCACGGTCCACGGTGTCGCTGATTTCATGCAGGGCCTGCTCGGCGGGCATGTCGCCGCGCAGGGCCGATTGCACCTGGGTCTTGAGTACGGCCAGCGGTGTGCGCAACTGGTGCGATGCGTCGCGTACAAACCGCTTTTGGTGGCGCAGCAGATGGCGCAGGCGTTGCATCACCTGATTGGTGGCGGCGATCAGAGGCTGCAGTTCACGCGGGGCTGTGGGCGCGGCGATGGGACTCAGGTCGCCCTCGCCACGGGCTTGCAGTTGCAGGCTCAGGTGTCGCACGGGGCGTGTAGCGCGTTGCACCACCCACAACACGGTGACGGCAATCACTGCGATCAGCAGGGCCTGGCGCATCAAGGTCTTCCACAGAATTTGCAGCGCCAGGGTTTCACGCACCTCCAGCGTCTCTGCCACCTGGATCACGGCCATGCCGCGGCCTTCGGCACTGGCCACCGGCTGCAGTAGCACTGCCACGCGCACGGGCTGCTCGCGGAAGACGTCGTCGTAAAAATCCACCAAGGCAGCGTATGGGGGCTTGAGCGGAATCTTGCCGCGCCACTCGGGCAGGTCGCCGAACCCGGAGATCACTTCCCCCCCCTGGGTGGAGATGCGGTAGAACATGTGGCTCTGGTTGTCGGCCTCGAAAGCCTCTAGTGCCGAGTAGGGCACGATGGCGCGGATCTGGGCCTCGTCGTCGTAGCCTTCCACATCGAGTTGCTCGCTGATGCTTTTGGCCGATGCCAGCAGCGTCCGGTCGTACGCAGTGTGCAAAGACGCCAGCGTCTGGTGGTACAGGCTGTAGGTGTTGAAGTTGATGAACGCAATCACCGGCACCAGAATGCCCAGCAACAGCCTGCGCCGCAGGGAGTGGGTGGCTTGCTGGGGTTCGCTCATGGTTTGGCTGTGTGCGTCACGCATCGGTGCGCAGCAGGTACCCCAAGCCGCGCAAGGTCATCAGGGTCAGGCCTGTGCCCACCAGTTTTTTGCGCAGCCGGTACACCACCACCTCGATGGCTTCGTATTGCACATCGAGCTGCCCGGGGAACACCAGTTCGTACAGCCGCTCTTTGGTTACCGCGTGCCCAGGCTGCGCCAGCAGCGCGTGCATCAGCGCCAGCTCGCGCGGGGTCAGCTCCATGACTTCGCCGTGCAGGTACAGGGCGCCACTGTCCTTGTCGTAACGAATGGCGCCAATCTGCGTGATATTGCTGCCCACTGGCGTGGCACCAGGGTCAGCACTGCGCCTTACCAGGGCGCGCAGGCGGGCTTCGAGTTCGTCCAGGTCAAAGGGTTTGGGCAGGTAGTCGTCAGCCCCGGCGTTCAGCCCCATCACCCGGTCGCCCACGGTGCCGCGCGCGGTGAGGATCAGCACCGGTGTGCGCAGGCCGAGTGCGCGAGCACGCTGCAGGACTTGCAGACCGTCCAGGCCGGGCAGGGTCAGGTCGAGCACCACGGCGTCGGGCACGCGCCCCACCCACTGGCTCAGGGCTGCCTTGCCATCACCCACCGCAGTCACCTCCATGCCCCGCCGCGTCAGCGCGCGCTGCAAGGTGGTCTGCATGGTGGGGTCGTCTTCTACTAGGAGCAATTGCATGCGCGGCACCATAGCACCGACTGGGCTGCGGTTTCCAGAGTTTTTCCAGCGGCGGTACACAAAAAATGCGGTGACGGCATTCTGCACGGAGCCCCCACTTTGTATGGGTGTTTTCCCTGAGTTCGCAGACAGCCTTTTGACAGGCAGGGCGCGCATCATCCAGCCATTCGCTAACCGTTCTAGGAGACACCGATGCGTCGCGATACTTTCCTCAAGTCTTTGGCCGCCATGGCCGCCGTCGGCAGCTTGCCGGTGTCGGCGCAAACGGCTGCATTGAAGATGATGATTCCCGCCAACCCTGGCGGTGGCTGGGACACCACGGGCCGCGCCCTGGGCAAGGCCATGCAAGATGCGGGTGCCGCTTCGTCGGTGTCTTATGACAACAAGGGCGGCGCTGCGGGCGCCATCGGCCTGGCGCAGTTCGTCAATGCCAGCAAGGGTGACCCGAACGCCCTGATGGTGATGGGCGCCGTGATGCTGGGCGGCATCATCACCGGCAAGCCACCCGTGGGCCTGGACAAGGTCACGCCGCTGGCACGCCTGACCAGCGAATACAACGTGTTTGTGCTGCCTGCCAACTCCCCCTTCAAGACCATGAAGGACGTGATCGAGCAGCTCAAGAAAGACCCTGGCAGCGTGAAGTGGGGTGGTGGCTCGCGTGGTTCTACCGAGCACATTGCCGCCGCCATGATTGCGCGTGAAGTGGGCGTAGACCCTGCCAAGATCAACTACGTTGCGTTCCGTGGGGGTGGCGAGGCCACCGCCGCCATTCTGGGGGGCAACGTCACCATCGGCGGCAGCGGCTACAGCGAGTTCGCGGAATACATTGCTGCCGGCAAGATGCGCGCTGTGGGCGTGACATCGTCCACTCGTTTGAAGGGTGTGAATGTGCCTACGCTCAAGGAGCAGGGCATCAACGTGGACATCGGCAACTGGCGCGGCGTGTACGGCGCCCCCGGCATCACGGCCGAGCAGCGCAAGGCCCTGATTGACGCGCTGTACAAGACCTTCAAGCACAAGGCTTGGCAAGACGCGATGGAAAAGAACGGCTGGACGCCCGCATGGCTGGCTGGCGATGAGTTCTCGAACTTCGTGGACTCGGAATTTGCCAGCCTGCGCGCCACGATGGCCAAGTCCGGAATGATCTAAAACCAGCGCGGCGTGCGCGGCCTTGCGCCTGCTCGAAAGAGTGGGCGCAGCGCCGCTGTGCCGCATTGCAGGTGTGTGCGAGGGAAAAACCATGACACAACAACATTCATCGCGCTCCAAGCCGCTGCAGACCCTGCTGGGTCTCGGCATTGTGGTGCTTGCTGGGGGCTTGGCCTGGGGCGCCAGCTCGGTCAGCTCTGAAGCTGGCTACGGGGGCGTGGGCCCCAACTTCTTGCCGTGGGTGGTTTCGGCCGCCTTGCTGGTGTGTGGGGTGTTGTGCGTCGCCCATGCGCTGACCGGCGGTTTTCGCGAACTGGAAGAGGGCTCTGGCGACGAAAGGGCGCACTGGAAGGGATTTATCTGGGTGTCCGCCGGGCTGCTGCTCAACGCCATGCTCATCACCACCCTGGGCTTCATTTTGAGCTGCGCGTTGTGCTTCGTGCTGTCGGTGCGGGGTTTCAAAAGCTCTGAAGGTCAACTGGATTTGCGCCTGCAGGCCTGGATCAAGGATTCCGCCATTGGCATCGCGGTAGCGGCGCCGGTGTACTGGATGTTTACGCAACTGTTGGCCATCAACCTGCCCGGCCTCACCAACACGGGGTGGCTGTAAAGCCAGCACGCCATGGATACGCTCAATCTTCTGATGCAGGGGTTCATCACCGCTGCTACTCCTATCAACTTGATGTGGGCCTTTGTGGGCTGCATCATCGGCACCGCTGTGGGCGTGTTGCCCGGCATCGGCCCCGCCGTGGCCGTGGCCATGCTGCTGCCCATCACGGTGAAGGTCGAGGCCACGGCCTCCATGATCTTCTTCGGCGGCATTTATTACGGGGCCATGTACGGTGGCTCCACCACGTCCATCTTGCTGAACACGCCCGGTGAGGCGGGCTCCATGGTGACTGCCATGGAGGGCAACAAGATGGCCAAGCACGGCCGCGCAGGCGCGGCGTTGGCCACGGCGGCGATTGGCTCGTTTGTGGCAGGCACGATTGCGACGGTGCTGGTCACCTTCTTCGCGCCCCTGGTGGCTGAATATGCTGTGCGCCTGGGTCCCCCTGAATATTTCATGCTGATGGTCCTGGCTTTCACCACCGTGAGCGCAGTGCTGGGCAAGAGCACGCTGCGTGGCATGGTGGCGTTGTTTGTCGGCCTGGCGATGGGCCTGATCGGCATTGACCAGATCACCGGCCAGGCTCGCTACACCGGTGGCGTGCCCGAGCTGATGGACGGCATCGAAGTGGTGTTGATTGCGGTGGGCCTGTTTGCCGTGGGCGAGGCGCTGTACAACGTGATGTACGAAGGCCGGGTGGACGAAACCCAGAACCGCCTGACCAGCACGCACATGACCAAGGAAGAGTGGAAGCGCTCCTGGCCCGCCTGGATTCGCGCCACCTTCATCGGCTTTCCGTTTGGCACGGTGCCTGCGGGTGGCAGCGAGATTCCGACCTTCCTGAGCTACGCGGCTGAAAAGAAGCTGAGCAAGCACAAGGAAGAATTTGGCACCACCGGCGCCATTGAGGGCGTGGCCGGCCCCGAGGCGGCCAACAACGCAGCCATCACGGCCACGCTGATTCCGCTGCTCACGCTGGGCATTCCCACGTCGAACACCACAGCCATCTTGCTGGGTGCCTTCCAGAACTACGGAATCCAGCCTGGCCCGCAGCTGTTTGACACCAACGGCGCCATGGTGTGGGCGCTGATCGCATCGATGTACATCGGCAACGTGATGCTGCTGATCCTGAACCTGCCTCTGGTGGGCTTGTGGGTCAAGTTGCTGAACATTCCCAAGTCGTACCTGTACGCCGGCATTCTGGTGTTCTCCACGCTGGGCGTGTATGGCATGCGCCAAAGCGCATTCGATCTGGTGCTGCTGTACGCGATTGGCCTCTTGGGCGTGGTCATGCGCCGCTTTGACTTCCCGGCCGCCCCGGTCGTGGTGGGCATGATCCTGGGCCCCTTGGCCGAGGCGCAGATGCGCAACGCCGTGGCGATTGGCGAAGGCAAATGGACGATCTTCCTGGAGCGCCCAGGCTCGCTCACCCTGATCGTGATCGTGCTGTGCGTGCTGATCATTCCACGCCTGCTGCGCCGCTGGGCTGCCAAGAAACTGCGGGCAATCGAGGGCAGCGCTGGCTGACAAGGCGAAGCGATAACCCCAAGGGTGTGCAGAGCGATCTGCACACCCTTTTTTCATGGGGCAGAGGAGAAGGGGAGGGAGGGTGAGAGTGCGCCGCGCAGGGCCGCAGAGCGTGGGTGCTGCGGGGTGGGAGGAGAACCGTGCCACCCACCCCCTGCACACCGGCTTCGCAAGCAGACATCAGGGGGTGGTCCCCCGATGTCCTCCCACCAGGTACTTGCTTTTGCAGCTGCCCATTGTACCCTAGAATGAGAATAATTCTTATTTGTATGGGTGGCGCATGCACACACTGTCGCAAGAGTTTCTGGCCCTGTGCCGCCAGTTGGGCGAGGCGCAAACACGTTGCAGTGAGGTGGTGGCCGAGCAGGCGGCCGAGCTGGAGCGGTTGCAGCGCGAAGTGGTGCGCTTGCGCGCAGCGGTGATCGTGCGCGATACGCAACTGGAGCAGGCCCGCGCTGCCCTGGAAGATGCCCGCCAGGCCCAGCCACCCGGACAGGCCCGGCGCAAAGACATGGCCCGCCACATTCACATGCTGGCAGAGCGTGTGGCCAGCCTCTCGCGCGAATGCCTGCGCTGGCGGCTGCAGGTCACCGTGCAGGATGTTTCTGAGCCTGCCGTGCTATCGCAGGATGAGGCAGTTGCGCCCGCCGCACACCCCATGCCCGCACACCAGCCGCCCCACGCTCTGGAAGAAAGCCTGGCTGCGGCCGACCTGGTGATCTGCCAGACCGGCTGCATCAGCCACGACGACTACTGGCGCGTGCAAGACCATTGCCGCCGCACAGGCAAGCCCTGCATTCTGGTGGACCAGGCGGCATTGCCTTCTGCAGTGCAGGGCCCCGGCCAGCAAGTGGTGGTGCTGCGCCTGGCGGGTGGTGCGCGTTCAGCGTTGTCCCACGCTGTACTGCCTGCAGTGCAGGATTGATAGCCAAAACAGCCTCTGGCGCCTTTGCAATAAGCGCTGGCAGCTATTCTTTTGATAGTGGTTGGGCTAATCGTGAAGAGGCTGGGCCGCCTTTGGGCTGGCGGTGGCCCACGCCAGACCCGCGAGAGCATCACGCTACCATCGCATCCATGCCCGCGCTTCCCGACGACACCCCCGCATTGCCGCTCGATGCCCAAAGCATTCTGGAGCTGGCGGCGCGCTCCATGTTCCAGCTGTTTTCCAGCGTCAGCCAGGGCATGTTCCTGGTTGATCGCACCTGCCGCATCGTGTGGGTGAACGAGGGCTATCAGCGCTTCCTGCCCGATCTGGGCTTTTCGTCGCTGGACCAGTTCCTGGGCCGCACGGTGGAAGAGGTCATCCCCAACACCCAGATGCGCCGTGTGCTGGAAACGGGCCAGCCTGTGCTGATTGATTTGCTCACCAACAAGGCGGGCACCTTTGTGGTCAGCCGCATTCCGCTGCGCGACGAGGCCGACCGCGTGATCGGCGCCATCGGCATCGTGCTGTTTGACCACCCCGAGACCACGCTGCAACCCCTCATCAGCAAGTTTGCGCTGCTGCAGCGCGACCTGGACGATGCCCGGCGCGAGCTGGCCAGCCAGCGCCGCCGCACGCTGGCCGTGGCGGGGGATGGAGAGCGCCGCGCCAAGTACACCTTTGCCAGCTTCATCGGCTCCAGCCCCGCAGCGGCCGAGGTCAAGCGCCAGGCGCGGCGTGCTGCGCAGTCGAGCAGCCCGGTGCTGCTGCTGGGTGAAACGGGCACGGGCAAAGAGCTGCTGGCGCACGCCATCCACGCTGCGTCCAGCCGCGCCAGTGGTCCCTTTGTCAGCGTCAACATCGCAGCGGTGCCCGACACGCTGCTCGAAGCCGAATTCTTCGGCGTGGCCCCCGGCGCCTACACCGGTGCCGACCGCAAGGGGCGCGACGGCAAGTTCAAGCTGGCCGATGGCGGCACTTTGTTCCTCGACGAGATCGGCGACATGCCGCAAAGCCTGCAGGCCAAGCTGCTGCGCGCGCTGCAAGAAGGCGAGATCGAGCCGTTGGGCAGCAACAAGCTGGTGCCTTTTGATGTGCGCATCATCGCCGCCACTTCGCGCGATCTGGGTGTGCTGGTGCGCGAGGGCCGGTTCCGCGAAGACCTGTTCTACCGCCTGCATGTGCTGCCCGTGCGCGTGCCGCCGCTGCGGGTGCGGCGCAGCGACATCCCGGCGCTGGTCGAATCCCTGGGCGAAGACCTGGCCCTGCGCAATGGCACCGCGCCGCCCGAACTGGCCCCCGATGCCCTGGCCCTGCTGGCCGGCCAGCCCTGGCGCGGCAACATCCGCGAGCTGCGCAACGTGCTGGAACAGGCCGTGATGCGCAGCGACGCCAGCACCATCGACGCCGAACAACTGGCCCGCGTGCTGCGCGAAGCCGGGGTGGAACCCGCAGCCCCCGCGCCGGTGATGGACCACCCCGCGCCCGACGTCGACAGCGAAGCCCGTTACCTGCGGCCCCTGGCCGAGCAGGTGGCCGAGCTGGAGCGCAAAGCCATCGCCGCCGCCCTCAAGGCCCATGGCGGCAACAAGCTGGCCACGGCGCGGCAGCTGGGTATCTCGCGCGCCACCTTGTACGAACGTCTGGAAAACCCTGATTGGAAATCAGCCATTTGACTGAATTTCAGACAGATCAATTGTCTGAAATTCAGGCATTCTGAGCGCGAGGCAAGCGCTTTGGCCCGCGCGGGGTGATTCAAATCAAGCACTTAGCGCGGGTGTGTAGTGTGGTGGGCTGCTGGCATGGACTGTGCACTGGTGGCTTGCACAACCACAGGAGACATTCGCCATGCAACGCCGCACCCTGGTCACCGCCACCGCCTTTGCTGCCACCGCACTCGCCGCCATCGCGGTCCCTTCGTGGGCCCAGTCGGGCGAAATCCGCATCGCCCACGTGTACAGCAAGACCGGTGCGTTGGAGGCCTACGGCAAGCAGACGCAGATTGGCCTGATGATGGGCCTGGAGTACGCCACCGGCGGCACGATGCAGGTGGCGGGCAAGAAGCTGGTGGTGATCGAGAAAGACGACCAGGGCAAGCCTGACCTGGGCAAGAGCCTGCTGGCCTCGGCCTATTCCGACGACAAGGCCGACATCGCCGTCGGCCCCACCTCCAGCGGCGTGGCGCTGGCGCTGCTGCCCGTGGCCGAGGAATACAAAAAGATCTTGCTGGTGGAGCCCGCTGCGGCTGATGCCATCACTGGCGACAAGTGGAACAAATACATCTTCCGCACCGGCCGCAACAGCAGCCAGGATGCCATCAGCAACGCCGTGGCGGTGGACAAGGCGGGCACCACCATCGTCACGCTGGCGCAAGACTACGCCTTTGGCCGCGACGGCGTGAAGGCCTTCAAGGAAGCCATCAAGAACGCCAAGCTGGTGCACGAGGAATACCTGCCGCAAAACACCACCGACTTCACCGCAGGTATCCAGCGCGTGGTCGACAAGCTCAAGGACCAGCCCGGCCGCAAGGTGGTGATGGTGATCTGGGCTGGTGGCACGCCGCCCTACGCCGCGCTAGCTGCACAAGAGCTGTCCAAGCGCTTCGGCATTGACGTGGCCTCGGGCGGCAACATCCTTTCCGCCATGGCCAGCTACAAGGCCTTCCCGGGCATGGAAGGGGCCACGTACTACTACTTCGGCATCCCCAAGAACCCCGTGAACGAAGCTCTGGTGGCGATGCACTACAAGCAGTTCAAGGCCCCGCCAGACTTCTTCACCGCCGGGGGCTTCTCCTCGGCCATGGCGCTGGTCACCGCCCTCAAGGCCACCAATGGCGAGACCAACACCAACAAGCTCATCCGAACCATGGAAGGCATGAGCTTTGACACACCCAAGGGCAAGATGACCTTCCGCAAGGAAGACCACCAGGCCCTGCAGAGCATGTACCACTTCAAGATCAAGGTGGACCCGGCGTTTGCCTGGGGCGTGCCCGAGCTGGTGCGCGAGATCAAGCCCGAAGAGATGAACGTTCCTATCCGGAACAAGAGGTGAGCATCCCCCTGAGCGGCTTTGCCGCTTCCCCCTTCTCTCGTTTCGCTGCGCGAAGCGGGAAGGGGGACGCCACCAGCGCGGCGGGGCGGTGCGGCCGGCTCAGGCCCTTGCGCGGTGGCCGCTGACATCTGCCGTGCTTAGTGCAGTCATCGTGCTCGATTGCTGCGAATTTGATAGCTGCTTGCGCTTGATGGATAAGCCCTAGAGGCTGTTTTGACCTTGATCTTTGTGCTGGCCTGCCGTTTGCCTCTCCACCACCTGCTGCCCCCATGCTTGCAACCCACAACCTGACCATCCGCTTTGGCGGCCATGTGGCGGTCAATGGTGTGACCTGTGCCTTTGCGCCGGGCACGCTCACCGCCATCGTGGGCCCCAATGGCGCGGGCAAGACGACGTACTTCAACCTCATCTCGGGCCAGCTCAAGGCCAGTGCGGGCAGCGTGCAACTGGGCGGGCAAGACCTGACGGCGCTCAGCCCCTCGGCCCGCACCCGTGCGGGGCTGGGCCGGGCGTTTCAGCTCACCAACCTGTTCCCCCACCTGAGCGTGCTGGAGAACGTGCGCCTGGCCGTGCAGGCCACGCAGGGCGGGGCGCACCGCCGGGGGCTCAACCTGTGGAGCATCTGGAGCGATCACCGCCACCTCACCGAGCGGGCCGAATCCATCCTGCGCAGCGTGGCCCTGTTCGAGCGGCGCGATACGCCCGTGGCTAGCCTGCCGCATGGCGACCAGCGCAAGCTGGAAGTGGCCTTGCTCATGGCGCTGGAGCCACAGGTCTACATGTTTGACGAACCCACCGCGGGCATGAGCCACGACGAGGCCCCGGTGATCCTGAACCTGATCCGTGAGCTCAAAAAAGACAAGACCAAGATCATCCTGCTGGTGGAGCACAAGATGGACGTGGTGCGCGAGCTGGCCGATCGCATCATCGTGCTGACCAACGGCACGCTGGTGGCCGATGGCGCACCGGCCGAGGTGATTGCCTCGCCGGTGGTGCAGGAGGCGTACCTGGGCATCAGCAAGGACGCCGACAAGGACGCAGAGAAGGAGGCCGCATGAGCAGCACTGCCAACCTGCTGGAACTCCAAGGCGTGCACACGCACATCGGGGCGTACCACATCCTGCACGGCGTGGACCTCGCCATTCCCAAGGGCCAGCTCACCATGCTGCTGGGCCGCAACGGCGCGGGCAAGACGACCACGCTGCGCACCATCATGGGCCTGTGGCAGGCCTCGCAGGGCAGCGTCCACTTCAATGGGCGCGACATCACGCGCCTGCACACACCGCAGATTGCGGGGCTCAACATTGCCTACGTGCCCGAGAACATGGGCATCTTTGCCGACCTGACGGTGAAGGAAAACCTGCTGCTGGCCGCACGCAAGGCCAGCAATGCAGCGCAGATGGATGCCGGGCGGCTGCAATGGATCTTCCGCCTGTTCCCGGCCGTGGAGAAGTTCTGGAACCACCCTGCAGGCAAGCTCAGCGGCGGGCAAAAGCAGATGGTGGCCGTAGCCCGCGCCATCATCGAGCCGCGTGACCTGCTCATCGTGGACGAGCCCAGCAAGGGCCTGGCCCCCGCCATCATCAACAACATGATCGAGGCGTTCGACCAGCTCAAAAAGAGCGGCGTGACCATTCTGCTGGTCGAGCAGAACATCCACTTTGCCAAACGCCTGGGCGACAACGTCGCCGTGATGGACAACGGCCGCGTGGTGCACGCGGGCAGCATGGCCGCGCTGGCAGCGGACGAGGCATTGCAGCAGTCGCTGCTGGGGCTGTCGCTATGAATATCAAACCAAATCGCCCTCTGGCGCTTATCCATCAAGCGCAACCAGCTATCAAAAAAATAGCGAGTCAAAACCAAACCGGAGGCCACGCATGACTGCCAGCGATTTCGACTGGAAGCCCCTGGCGCTGGTGCCGCTGCTCGCGCTCGTCACGCTGCCGCTGGTGGGCTCGCCCAGCACCTGGCTCACGCTCACGGTGGCGGGGCTGGCCATGGGCATGATCATCTTCATCATCGCCTCGGGCCTCACGCTGGTGTTCGGGCTGATGGACGTGCTCAACTTTGGCCACGGCGTGTTCATTGCGCTGGGCGCCTTTGTGGCCACCAGCGTGCTGGGCGCGATGGGCGACTGGACGGGCTCGGCCGAGCTGTGGCGCAACATGGTGGCCGTGCTGCCCGCCATGCTGGTGGCCATGGCGGTGGCGGGCGCGGTGGGCCTGGCGTTTGAGCGCTTCATCGTGCGGCCCGTGTACGGCCAGCACCTCAAGCAGATCCTCATCACCATGGGCGGCATGATCATTGGCGAGGAGCTCATCAAGGTCATCTGGGGCCCGCAGCAAATCCCGCTGCCGCTGCCGGGCGGCATGCGCGGCTCGCTGCTGCTGGGTGATGCCGCCATCGAGAAGTACCGCCTCGTGGCCGTGGCTGTGGGCCTGGTGGTGTTTGGCGTGCTGGCCTGGACGCTCTCGCGCACCAAGGTCGGCCTGCTCATCCGCGCCGGTGTGCAAGACCGCGAGATGGTCGAAAGCCTGGGCTACCGCATCCGCCGCCTGTTTGTGGTCGTGTTTGTAGTGGGCTCGGCCCTGGCAGGGCTGGGCGGCGTGATGTGGGGCCTGTACCAGCAAAACGTGGTGCCGCAGATGGGCGCGCAGGTCAATGTGCTGATCTTCATCGTCATCATCATCGGCGGCCTGGGCAGCACGGGCGGGGCGCTGATTGGCGCGCTGCTGGTGGGCCTCATGGCCAACTACACCGGCTTTCTGGCCCCCAAGGTGGCGCTGTTTTCCAACATCGCGCTCATGGTCGCCATCCTGCTGTGGCGCCCGCAGGGTGTGTACCCAGTGACCAACCGTTGAGGAGCCGTACGCATGTTGAACCGACTTCTCTCTGGCGACTATCCGCGCAGCAAGGTGCTCGCAGCCATCTTGCTGGCCGTGCTGCTGGGCCTGGCGTTGGCACCGTTTCTGTTTCCGGGCGTCAAGGCGCTGAACGTGGCGGCCAAGGTGCTGGTGTTTGTGGTGCTGGTGGCCAGCTTTGACTTGCTGCTGGGCTACACCGGCATCGTCAGCTTTGCGCACACCATGTTCTTTGGCATCGGTGCCTACGGCATTGCCGTGGCCACCACGCGCATGGGGCCGACGTGGTCGGCCCTGCTGGTGGGCGTGGGGGGGGCGCTGCTGTTGTCCTTGCTCCTGTCACTGGCGGTGGGCCTTTTCTCACTGCGGGTGCGGGCCATCTTTTTCGCCATGATCACGCTGGCCGTGGCCGCGGCGTTCCAGACGCTGGCCTCGCAGCTGTCTGACATCACCGGGGGCGAAGACGGCCTCACCTTCAAGGTGCCCGAGGTGCTGTCGCCCAGCTTTGAGCCGTTTGACGATCCGTTTCTGGGCGTCACGGTGGATGGGCGGCTGATCTGCTACTACCTGCTGTTCGTTGCGGCGGTGGTGCTGGTGCTGGCGCTGCTGCGCATCGTCAATTCGCCCTTCGGCCGGGTGCTGCAGGCCATCCGCGAAAACGAGTTCCGCGCCGAAGCCATTGGCTACCGCGTGGTGGTGTACCGCACCACGTCCAGCGTGCTGTCCGCCCTGTTCGCCACGCTGGCGGGCTGCATGCTGGCGCTCTGGCTGCGCTACAACGGGCCGGACACCTCGCTCAGTTTTGAAATCATGATGGACTGCCTGCTCATCGTCGTCATTGGCGGCATGGGCACCATCTACGGCTCTGTCATCGGTGCCGTGCTCTTCCTGGTGGCGCAAAGCTACCTGCAGGATTTGCTGCGCCTTGCCAGCGAGGCCGCCAGCGGCTTGCCTTGGCTGGCGGCGCTGCTCTCGCCCGACCGCTGGCTGCTGTGGCTGGGCGTCTTGTTTGTTTTGTCGGTGTACTACTTTCCCACAGGCGTCGTCGGGCGTCTGCGATCCCTGCGTGCTGCACGCTGAGCACGCTCCTTTGTGTCAGTAGAAAAATGAGGAGACAACATGATGAGAGCGAATCTGCAAAAACACCGCGTCGCCCAGTGGGCGCTGACGGCACTGGCGGGCGCGGTGCTGACCGCGTGTGGCGGCTCTGACGCCCCCACGAATGACCTGCCCGCGGGCATCACGCAAGTCAGCAGCACGGTGTACCCCGCCACCGCTGTGGGCAAGGGCGACACCGCCGCCACACAAGACCTGCTCACCGGCGGCATCGGCAAAACCGGCCTGGGCCTGGCCACCGCGCCCGCCTATGCCGACCCTGCCAACCCCACGGCGGCCGAGCTGCGCCGCAACGCGCTGTATTCCAACTACCGCGGCATTCTGGACGGCACCACCGCTGGCGGCTATGGCAGCCTGTACGGCCCCAACGTGACGGCCACGGGCACGGTGACGACCAGTGAAGGCCTGATTCCTGGTCGTGAATATGTGGCCGTGCTCGACGATGGCTCGGGCCGCAAGCGCACCGTGATTGCCGTGCAGGTGCCCGACAGCTTCAACCCTGCCAACCCGTGCGTGGTGCTGGGCGCTTCGTCCGGCTCGCGCGGCGTGTATGGCGCCATCGGCACCGCAGGCGAGTGGGGCTTGAAGAAGGGCTGCGCCGTGGCTCTGACCGATGCCGGTAAGGGCGTGGGCATTCACGACCTGACCGATGACACCGTGCACAAGGTGGATGGCACCCGCGCCACCCGCACGGCGGCGGGCTCGCTGTCGTTCTTTGCCGCCAACATCACCGATGCTGCACGCGCAGCCTACAACGCTCTGTTCCCGAACCGTCTGGCCATCAAGCATGTGCATTCGCAAATGAACCCCGAGAAAGACTGGGGCAGCGACACGCTCGCGGCTGGCCGCTATGCCATGTACGTGCTCAATGAGCGCTATGGCACCGACGTCAACCGCGTGCCGTTCACCACCGACAACACCATCGTGATTGCGGGCTCTGCATCCAATGGCGGTGCTGCCTCGCTGCGCGCAGCCGAGCAGGACACCAGCGGCCTGATCGACGGTGTGGTGGCATCGGAACCTGTGACCGAAATGCCCACCGCCAGTGGCTACGGCATCCAGTTTGGCGGCGCTGCCGTGGCGGGCTATGGCAAGACCCTGGCCGACTTCACCACCTTCGGCAACATCTACCAGCCCTGCGCGGCCTTGGCGGCCGACGCGGCGCTGACCGAAACCTCCATCTTCAACTACATCGGCCTGGTGGGCATGACCGCCCGCGCCACGGCGCGCTGCGATAGCCTGGCCGCCAAGGGGCTGGTCAGCGGCGCCGACACGGCCACCCGTGCGCAAGACGCCTTGAACAAGCTGCGAGCCTACGGCTGGACGCCCGAGACCGACAAGATGCACAACGCCCACTACGCGCTGGGTAACGGCCCCATCCTGTCGGCCATGTACCCTGTCAGCTACGGTCGCTTTGCGGTGGACGCCAACGTATGCAACACCAGCTTTGCCTCGGTGAATGCTACGGGGGTTCCCGTCGCTGCGAGCCCTGCAGCCCTGGCGCAGAGCTTTGCTACGGCCAACGGCACTTCCAACGGCACGCCGGTGTCGGTGGTCTACAACGACTCGGTGGGCGGGGCAAAGTCTTGGCAGTTTGCGGTGTCGTCATCCACTGGCGTGGCTGACTTTGGCCTGGACAACGCCCTGTGCCAGCGTGCGTTGGTGACGGGTGTGGATTCGGTGACGGGCGCGGCGCTCACGGCCAGCAGCACCCCCACCAAGGCGCAGAGCGATGCGGTGCGTGCCGGCATTGCCGAAGTGGTGCTCAACGGCAACCTGCGTGGCAAGCCCACCATCATCGTCAGTGGTCGCAGCGATGCGCTGGTGCCGGTGAACAACAACTCGCGAGCCTACACGGCCTACAACCGCGTGGTTGAGGGTGCATCCACCAAGCTGCGCTACATCGAAGTGACCCACGGCCAGCACTTCGATACCTTCCTGCCCTTCAGTGGGTTTGATACGCGCTTTGTGCCGCTGCATCCGTACTTCAACCAGGCGATGGATGCGATGTACGCCCACTTGAAGTCGGGCAGCGCGCTGCCCCCCAGCCAGGTGGTGCGTACCACACCGCGTGGTGGCGTGCCGGGCGCGGCTCCCACCATCACGGCAGCCAACGTGCCGCCCTTTGTGGCAGCACCTGCTGCAGGTGACCAGATCGGCTTTGTGGGCACATCCATCAGCGTGCCCAACTGATCCGAGCGCGCGGGCCGGGCCCCGTGCCGGGGCCCGGCCCGCAATGTTTTGCCAACCCATGCTTCACACCATGCCTCCATCGTCACGCTACATCCGCTGTGCGGGTTACGAAATCCACGTCACCGAATGGGGCGCGGCGGACGCCCCCGTGGTGGTGGCATGGCATGGCCTGGCGCGCACCGGGCGCGACATGGACGAGCTGGCCCGCCACCTGTCGCCGCGCTACCGCGTCATTTGCCCCGACACCCTGGGGCGGGGCCTCAGCCAGTGGGCGGCCCGGCCGTCAGAGGAATACTGCCTTGCGTTTTATGC
This sequence comes from uncultured Acidovorax sp., assembly GCF_964021665.1. NCBI lineage: Bacteria > Pseudomonadati > Pseudomonadota > Betaproteobacteria > Burkholderiales > Comamonadaceae > Acidovorax > uncultured Acidovorax sp. The sequence continues at coordinate 912 of NZ_CAXIAK010000060.1, read as the reverse complement.
GCGCCTTGCGGCAGACCTTTTCGACGAACTTGGCATTGAAACCGCCCAATGGGTGGGCACCAGCATGGGCGGTGCCATTGGCACCGTGTGTGCGGCTGGCATGTATGAACCGCGCCTGCATGGCCGCATCACCCGCCTGTTGCTCAACGACAATGCGCCCGAACTGGCGCCTGCTGCCCTGCAGCGCATCCGTGCGTACGCGGGCCAGCCGCCAGCGTTTGACACCGTGTTTGAACTGGAAATGTTCTTCCGGCAGGTGTACCAACCCTATGGCTGGCTGAGCGATGCGCAATGGCGCCACCTTACCGAAACCTCCACCCGGCGCCTGCCGGACGGGCGGGTCACGCCGCATTACGACCCGGCCATGGTGCAGCAGTTCACCCACCATGAAAACGATTACCTGATCTGGGATCACTATGACCGGCTGCACATTCCCGTGCTGTGCCTGCGCGGGGTGGATTCCGACCTGGTTTTGCCCGCCACGATTGCCGAAATGCAGCGCAGAGGCCCCGGCCAGCGGGGCCTGCTGCAGGTGGTGGAAGTGCCCGGCTGCGGCCACGCCCCGGCTCTGAATGTGCCCGCGCACTACGCGCTGGTGGATGGCTTCTTGGCCGCTGGCTGAAGCGTGCGCCTCGCGGTGGGGGCGTTGCTCAGTCCTTGCGCGGCCCAATGCCACAGCCCAGCGCCTGGCTCAATTGCTCGGCCGGAATGGCCCAGTCGGCATCGGCAGCTATGGCCTCGCGCAAAAACTTGGCCTGCGCAGGCGTCCATATGGCAACGTCTGGCAGCGTGAAGTTCACCGCTGTGGTGCGGTGGGTGGCGATGAAGGTGGTCATCGACTCTTCGTCTGAAGGCAGGCCCAGCTGCTCAAACAGGTCGGACATGGTGTGAATCCCGAGCACCATGGTGCTC
>NZ_CAXIAK010000059.1:0-20846 GCF_964021665.1 uncultured Acidovorax sp. | reverse complement strand
TTTTTCCGGTGTGGGCCGTCTGCTGCGGGGTGCGCCTTGTGCCTTGGGCCCGGATCGTGAGATGAAGGAGACAAACCAATGACCCGCTACGCTGACTTTTACCGCCACTCCATCGACAACCGCGATGCCTTCTGGGGCGAGCAGGCGGCGCTCATTGACTGGCAAACCCCGCCCCAGCAGATCTGCGACTACAGCAACCCGCCGTTTGCCAAGTGGTTTGTGGGCGGCACCACCAACCTGTGCCACAACGCGGTAGACCGGCATCTCAAGACCCGGGCCGATCAGCCAGCATTGGTTGCCATCTCCACCGAAACAGACACCGAACGCAGCTACAGCTACGCAGAATTGCACGCAGAAGTGCAGCGCATGGCCGCCACCTTGCAGGGCCTGGGCGTGAAGAAGGGCGACCGGGTTCTGATCTACATGCCCATGATTGCCGAGGCCGCATTTGCGATGCTGGCGTGCGTGCGCATCGGGGCCTTGCATTCGGTGGTGTTTGGCGGCTTCGCCTCGGGCTCACTGGCGTCCCGCATTGAAGACGCAGAACCCGTGGTTGTGGTCAGCGCCGATGCTGGTTCGCGCGGCGGAAAAGTGGTGCCGTACAAGCCCCTGCTGGACGAAGCCATTGCCCTGTCGGCCCACAAGCCGGCCGCTGTGTTGATGGTCAACCGGGGACTCGCCCCCATGGACTGGCAAGCCGGGCGCGATCACGACTGGGCCAGCCTGCGCGAACAACATTTGAACGCCAGCGTGCCTTGCGAATGGGTGGAGTCCACGCACCCCAGCTACACCCTGTACACCAGTGGCACCACCGGCAAGCCCAAGGGCGTGCAGCGTGACACCGGCGGCTACACCGTGGCGCTGGCTGCCAGCATGAAGCATATTTTTGATGCGCAGGCCGGCCAGACCTACTTCGCCACCAGCGACATCGGCTGGGTGGTGGGGCACAGCTACATCATCTACGGCCCGCTTATCGCAGGCATGACCACCATCATGTACGAAGGCCTGCCCACTCGCCCTGACGCAGGTGTGTGGTGGAGCATTGTGGAAAAGTACAAGGTCACGCACATGTTCTCGGCCCCTACGGCCGTGCGTGTGCTCAAGAAGCAAGACCCCAGCTGGCTCAAGAAATACGATGTCTCCAGCCTCAAGGCCCTGTGGCTGGCGGGAGAGCCCTTGGACGAACCCACAGCGCAATGGATCAGCGACGCACTGGCCGTGCCCATCATCGACAACTACTGGCAGACCGAAACTGGCTGGCCTATTTTGACCCTGGCCAACGGTGTGGAGCAGCAAACCACGCGCTTTGGCAGCCCCGGCAAGGCCATGTATGGCTATGCGGTGAAGATCGTGGACGAGTCCACCGGCGAAGAGCTGACTGGCCCCAACCAGAAGGGCGTGGTGGGCATTGAAGGCCCGTTGCCGCCCGGCTGCATGCAGACCGTGTGGCGCGATGACGCACGCTTCGTCAACACCTACTGGAAGAGCATCCCCGGCCGCTTGCTGTACAGCACGTTTGACTGGGGGATTCGTGACGCTGACGGCTACCACTTCATCCTGGGCCGTACGGATGACGTGATCAACGTTGCTGGCCACCGCCTGGGCACCCGCGAAATCGAGGAGAGCATTGCATCGCACCCCAACATTGCCGAGGTGGCGGTGGTGGGCGTGGCCGACCAGCTCAAGGGCCAGGTGGCCATGGCCTTTGCCGTGGCCAAGGATGCCTCGGGGCTCGATTCTGACGCGGCCCGCCTGAAGCTGGAAGGCGAGGTCATGAAGCAGGTAGACCACCAGCTGGGCGCCGTGGCACGGCCATCACGCGTGTATTTTGTGAACGTGCTGCCCAAGACCCGCAGCGGCAAGCTGCTGCGCCGTGCGCTGCAGGCCGTGGCCGAGCGCCGCGACCCGGGGGATCTGACCACGATGGACGACCCCGCCGCCCTGCAACAGGTGAAGGATCTGGTGGGTTGAATCGGCGACCTGGCACGGCGCCCAGAGCGCTGTGATCAATCGGCCCATTCACTGCGGTGGCCTGGCGACAAAGGCTTGTTTGCCGTGCCGTTCAAACCCTGACTGCTCGTAAAAGCGCAGGGTGTTTTCGTCTTTCCGGCCAGTCATCAGCATGACTTTGTAGCAGCGCGCGTGCCAGGCATGGGCAAGGGCGTGCCGCAGCAGCGCACGCCCCCAGCCCTGGCCCCTGTGGGCTGATTGCGTCACCACGTTCTCAATGACGCCGAAAGGGCGGCATGCGCGCTTCAGATTCGGGATGATGGTGAGCGTGCAAGACGAGATCAATTGGCCCCCATCCCATCCGCCAAAGTATTGAATGCGCGGGTTGGCCAGCGCTTCTGCCCACACGGCTTGTACCTCAGGGGCAGAGGGGAGCGGGTCGTCGTGTTCGTGCAGGTGGGTGTAGAGCCCGAGCAGAGGAGCCAGGTCGTCGGCGCGCAGTTCGCGGATGTTCAAAACCAGTCTCCCGGGATTGCTATCTATTTATTTGCTATCAAATTAATAGCTGCTACCGCTTATGGATTGAGCGTTAGGTCGCTATTTGGGCTGGATTTAAACCAACCGGTTCCGATGCCATCCCGCAGGTGGCTGCCAGGTGCGCGTCCATCCCACAAAGTCTTCAAGCGGCATGGGTTTGCCGATGCAGTAGCCCTGGGCCTGGGGGCAGCCCAGTTGCAGCAGCATCTGGCCTTGCTCGATAGTCTCCACCCCTTCTGCAATGACACGGTAGCCAAACGAGCGGGCCAGGCCAATCACGCCCTGGACGATGGCCAGATCTCCGGGGTCGTTCATCATGCCGTGCACAAAGCTCTGGTCGATCTTGAGCGTGTCCATGGGCAAGCGCCGCAGGTACGTCAATGACGAGTAGCCGGTGCCAAAGTCGTCCAGCGACACCGCCACCCCCAAGGCCCGCAGCGATTCGAGCGTGCCGGTCACAGCGTGCAGGTCATACAGGGCCGCGCTTTCGGTGATTTCGATCTCCACCATGTGCCCCGGCACACCTGGGTGGCGCTGCAGGCACTGCGCCACCCAGGTAGCAAAGTCGTTTTGCTGCAACTGCTGGGCGCCCACGTTGATGCTCATGGGCAGCTCAATGCCCAGCGCTTGCAGCTTTTCAAGCTTGTGCAGGGCGGCTTCGATGACCCACTGGCCGAAAACGATTTCCAGTTCGGTGCCTTCGATGAGCGGCAAGAACTCGCCGGGGGCCAGCACGCCGCGTTCGGGGTGCCTCCAGCGTACCAGCGCTTCGGTACCCGCCACGGTGCCCATGCGCATGTCCACCTTGGGCTGCAGGTACAGGGTGAACTGCTCTTCGTCCAGTGCGTTGCGCATGCGCTGGGCCTGCTCGCGCAGCACCTGCACCGCCCGGTCCTGCACGGCATCGAACAGGTGAAAGCGGTTGCGTCCCGCCTGTTTGGCAGCGTACATGGCCTGGTCGGCATGGCGCAGCAGGGTGTCAGCATCGGCGTCGTCCGACGGGAACAAGGTGTAGCCAATGCTGGCGGTGACCACCACGCGTTCGGAATCCAGCGGATAGGGGGCGGCCACGCTTTCCATCACGCGGTGCAAACGGGTTTCGCAGTCGGCGCGCGATTCCAGTCCGGGGAGCAGAAGTACGAATTCATCACCCCCCAGGCGGGCCACGCAGTCGTCCGTGCGCAGCGCACGCGACAGACGCCCGGCCACAGCCATGAGAAGGCGGTCGCCCGCACCGTGGCCAAAGCGGTCGTTGACGGGTTTGAAGCCATCCAGATCCAGGTAGGCGACCCCCAGCAGCGTTCCATGCTGGCGGGCGCGCATCATGGCTTCTTGCAGCTTGCGCGCCAGCAACACGCGGTTGGGCAGGCCAGTCAGTGCGTCGAAGTGGGCGAGCTTTTGCAGCAGCACCTCCTGCTCGCGCTGCGGCGTCACGTCAATGGCCACCCCCAGCATGCGCTGCGGGGTGCCGCGTGCATCAAAGCTCACGATCTTGCCCAGATTGCGCACCCAGCGGGGCTTGTCGCTGCCCGTGCCTTCCAGGCGCCAGGTGGCGTCGAACGGTGTGGCCGGGTGGGCAGCGTGGCGCGCGATTTCGGCCGTGATGCGGTCCACATCGTCTGCTGAAACGGTCTGCGTCCAGCCCAGCGGCTCTGTGCTGGCAGCGGGGCCGCTGTTGCCCAGCAGGGCACGCCAGCGGCTGTCGCCGGTCACGGTGCCGGCTTGCAAGTCCCAGTCCCACAGGCCCAGCGATGCGGCCGAGATGGTGAGCGAGAGCAGTTCCTCGCGCTCGCGGATTTTCTCTTCGGTGCGCTTGCGGTCGGTGATGTCCTGGACTGAGAACATCCAGCAGGGCTCGCCGTCAAAGTCCGTCATGCGCATCGACTGCAACACCGTGCGTGGGGGGGCATTTCGGGGATGAATGGTGACTTCGTAGCCGTTGAGCTGGCTGGTGAGTGCGGCCGCCTGGATGAGGTTCTCGCGATCGGCCGGGGTAAACACGCCCAATTCAACCGAGGTGCGCCCCAGGGCCTCGCTGCGGGGAATGCCGAGCAACTTTTCCCAGGCGGGGTTGACTTCCACGTACTGCCCATCGCTGCAGCGCGACAGCCCCATGGGGAAGGGCATGAGCTGGAAGATGCGGGAGAAGCGCTCTTCCGACTGGCTCAAGCGCAGGCGCGCGCGTCGGGCTTCGTCAATGTCCTGCGTCACGCCCCGCAGCCGGACGACCTTGCCATGCTCCAGCACCGCCTCGCAGCGGGCCCTGATCCAGAGCCTGCGGCCATCGGCGCGCAGGATTTCCAAGTCCATGCTCTGCTCCTGACGATGGTCGATGCAGTCGTGGAGCTTCTGGCGCAACTCGGCCTGGTATTCGGGGGCCACGTACTGCGCGATGTAGTTTTCTGGCAGTGGGGTTTCCGCGGGCAGACCGTGGATCTCGAAGCACATGTCTGACCAGTACAGCAGCCCCTTGGTCAGGTCATGCTCCCAGGCGCCCAGCCTTGCCAGGCGGCCAGCTTGCTGCAGCAGGCCGTTGTGGGTCTTGAGTTCTTCGCTGATGCGCTCGGCCTCCGTCATGTCGTGGAAGACGAACACAAAGCCTTCTTGCCCGTTGATGTGCACGGGCCGAGCCGAGGTGAGCCCCGACACGGTGCTGCCATCCTGGCGCCGCGCACGCATGGGCAACTGGTGCGCCTGCCCGTTGCGCAGCACCGCGTGCAGCAGCCGGGTGTGTTCGTGCGGGGTGGCCCACAGGTTCAGCTCTTGCGAAGTGCGGCCCAGCACCTGATGGCGCGGTAGGCCCAGCAGGGCGCACAAGGCCGGGTTGGCTTCCAGCAGCCGTCCGTCGTTCATGCTGGCAATGCCAGCAGGGTCGGGCAGGGTGAGGTAGATGGTGCTTGACTTGGCCTCGGAAGCGCGCAGCGCGTCCTCCACTTCGTGGTGGGCGGTAATGTCCACATCCATGCCGGCCAGCCGCACGGGGCGGCCTTGGGCGTCGCGCTCGGCCACCGTGCCGCGCGACATGATCCAGCGCCACTGCCCGGCGTTGTTTTTGACACGAAACTCGGCTTCGTACGAGTCTTCCAGCCCCATGCGCGCGCGGGCGAGGTGGCTGGCCGTGCGTTCCGCATCTGCCGGGTGTCGCCGGGCAAACCAGCGCTCCCACAAGTCAGGGGCACTGGTGTCGTCGATGCCAAATGTGTTGTAGAAATGCCCCTCGCAGCGATACTCCTTGCGCTGCACCAGCCATTCCCAGCGCCCGCCGTTGAGCGAATCGAGGGTGAGGCGCAGTTGCTCCTCCCGCTGGGCCAGGGCTTCGTGGGCCTCACGCAGGGCCTGCATGGCGTGCACGCGCCCTGCCAGCAGCTGCCGGCCCGTGCCCAGCAGCAAAATACCTGCCCCGTGGTACCAGGGCAGCCGCACCAACGCAGCTTGCAGGGACGAGGGCGCAGGGGCGGCGCCACTGACCAGCAGGCAGGCGTAAGTGACGGGTGGCAGCAGGGCTGCCAGCACCAGCATGCTGATCCACAGGCGCGCAGGGCGGTCGTCTTGCAGCGCATACCAGCGTGTGGCAGCGCCCGCCAGGCATGCACCTGCCAGCACGCTGATCGCAGCGCCCCAGTGCGGCTGGGGGAGGGCGAGCTGGGCCGCGAGCGCGATGGCGGCGGAAACCAGGGCCGCCAAGGGCCCGAAGTACAGCCCCAAAAAGGCCGTGGCCGTGGGGTGCACCACCACCGCCATACCGTCTGGCCCAGAGCGCAAGCTCAGCAGCACCAGCGCAGACACCCCACCACCGACCAGACCCGCAATCAGCTGGCTGCGCCGGCTGGGGCGCAGCAACTCAACTGGCTCCAGCCAGGCCAGTGTGATGACAACAAGAACGAGCAGGCCACCAGCCAGCAGCAAAAAAGAAATCATGAAACCGGTGGGCGTAGGCGGGCGTTGAAACCATCCTCTGCCCATGATTCGGGTTTCTGACCACAGATGCCCGCAGGGAAAAACGCAGGCGGCAAGAGGGCCTGTTCAAAAGCGTGGAGGGAATGCACAAGAGCCAGAGCGGGAAGGGAGCAGAGGCGCATTGGACAGCCCATGGCCAGAACTATTGGATGGCGCTGCTGCGCAAAAAAGTGCCTTGCAAGGCGCTGAACCGCATGGCGGCGGCGACACGGGGCGCCGGGGCGCTTCTCCAACAAGGCTTCAAACAGGTTCTGGGCACCATCCCCCGAGTTTAGGCGCTCTCCACCCGTTTGGGCCGGGGCCACAGCCTTGTGACAAGCCCGGTTGACAAGAGCGTTCCGCCCACGATGACCACCGCGCAGCCCAGCATCCACAGGGTCACGGCTTCGTTCAGGAACAGGCTGCCATAGAGCACGGCAAACAGCGGCGTGATGAAGGTGACGGCCAGGGCGCGGCTGGGGCCAGCGCGCTCGATCAGGCGGAAGTACAGGATGTAGGCCAGGGCGGTGCACAGCAGGGCAATGGCCCCGATGGCGGCCCAGGCCCGCAGCCCTGGCGTGTGTGCTGGCCAGAACCACACGGTGGGCAGTGCCAGCGCCAGCGCTGCGCCCAACTGGCTGCCGGTGGCGGTGGCAATCGGCGGGATACCCATGAGCCTGCGCCGCGCATAGCTGGCCGCAATGCCGTAGCAGCACGAGGCGGCCAGGCACGCCGCAATGGCCCAGCCCGCCTGGTCCGACTTGACGCCCACGCCCGCGGGTGCCCGCCATGCCAAAAGCGCCACGCCCACAAAACCCAGCGCCAGGCCCAGCCATCGCAGCCGGTTGATGCGGTCGCCCAGCCACAGCCAGGCCACCAGCGCGCCAAACAGCGGCACCGTGGCGTTCAGGATCGATGTGAGTCCGGTGGCAATGTGCATGACCGCCCAGGAAAACAAGGCAAACGGAATGGCCGAATTGACCACCCCTGCCAGCAAGATGGGGCGCCAGTGCTGGCGCAGCGCGGGCCACTGCCCCTGGCGCAGCAGCACGGGCCACAGCAGCGCCGTGGCCAGCGCCACCCGCAGGCCCGCCGTGGCGATGGGGCCAAACTCTGCGGCCCCCATGCGCATGAAGAGAAAGGAGGCGCCCCACAAAGAGGCCAGAAAAACGAATTCGCCCAACCATGAAGACATGGGCGCCTGGGAAGTCACTGTCACGCGGGGTGCTTTCTGTGCGGTGGAAGGCCAGCGGGGTGGCTGAGCCCGTTGTGGAGTGGGCCCAGGCACATGCCGCTTTCGCCCTCAGCGGGGCGAGCCCTGCATTGTCGTGGTTTGCAGGGCGTCTTGTGGGGCTCAAAAGGCGGCTGTCGGTGCGAGTGGCTTTCAAGCCATACCTTGTTCCAGCGCCAGCAGGGCTGCCTTGCGCGGCAGGCCACCGGCGTAGCCCGTTAGGCTGCCGTCGCTGCCCAGCACCCGGTGGCAGGGCACCACCACGCTGATGGGGTTGCGCCCCACGGCTGCAGCCACAGCACGCGCGGCGCTGGGGCGGCCCAGGGACTGGCTCAGCACCGCATACGTGGTGGTGTGCCCGTACGGCAACGCCAGCAGGGCCTGCCACACGGCTTGCTGAAAGGCGGTGCCGGCCGACAGGTCCAGCGGCAAGTCAAACCCCCTGCGTTGGCCTTGCAGGTACTGCTGCAATTGGGTTGCGGCTTGCTGCAAGGTGGGGTGTTGCGGCGCGGGTGCCCAGGCAGGCTGGCCGAGCAGGGCGGGCGGAAAGTGCTTTTGCCCCTCAAACCACAAGCCCGCCAGGCCCTGCGCCGTGGCGGCCAGCCAGACGGGGCCCTGAGAGGTGGTGATGCAGGTCTGGACGGTGTCAGGTGCGTATTTCATAAAATATCAATCAAAAAGGCATTGAGACCAATGGCAGTAAGCACCACCAGCTATTGATTTGATAGTGATTGCGGTGCTGGCTGGGGATGTTCGGCCGCGGGCGCGGTTCCTTCCAGGGTGGCCCACGCGCGTACCACGGCATAGCTGCGCCAGGGCTGCCAGCGCAAAGACGCCTCGGTTGCCGCCTTGGCTGGCTGCTTTTGGCCTTGCACGCCCAATGCCTTGTGCAACGCCACATCGCCCGCCACGAAGGCATCGGGCCAGCGCAGCACCCGCATGGCGATGTACTGCGCCGTCCAGTCGCCAATGCCGGGCAAGGCGCGCAGGGCCTGGGTGGTGGCCAGCACATCGGCGCTGCCGTCCAGCACCAGGCGGCCTTCGTCTACCGCGCGGGCCAGGGCCACGATGGCCGCCTGGCGTTGGCGCACGATGCCCAGTTGCCCCAGCGCTTCGCCCTCGGCCCGCGCCAGCACAGCGGCCGCGGGAAACAGCCGCTGCAGCTGGGGCCACGGGGTGTCGATGGGCTCGCCAAAGCGCTCCACCAGCCGCTGGCCCAGCGTGCGGGCAGCGGCCACGGTGATCTGCTGGCCCAGCACGGCGCGCACGGCCAGCTCTAGCCCATCCCAGGCGCCGGGCACGCGCAGGCCGTCGCCGTGTGGAAAGTCGCCGTGCAGCACGGCGTTGATGGCGCCAGGGTCTGCGTCCAGGTCCAGCAGGCCGCGCACGCGCCGTATCACCGAGGGCAGTGCGGGGTAAAGGCTATCGCTGGTTTGCAGCAGCACCTGGTGGCGGGGCAGGTCGAACTGCGCCTGCACCCAGCCGGTCAACACGCGCGAGCCTGCCGCTTCGTGGACTGTGAGCCGCACGGTGCGGCGCAGGCAGGGTGCCGCGCCATCGGCCTGGGCCCATTCCACCCCCGCAAACTGCCGCTTGGCAAAGAAGGCCAGCAGGGCCTGGGCATCCAGCGGGGGGCGGTAAGCCAGGCGCAGCGTGCCGGTAGCACCCTCGCCAGCCACCGCGCCGCTGCGCCGCAGGGCCGTGGGGCTCAGGCCGTAGTGCTGGGCAAATGCGGCATTGAAGCGGCGCACGCTGCCAAAGCCACTGGCCAGCGCCACCTCGGTGACGGGCAAGGGGGTGTCGGTCAGCAGCTGCTTGGCCGTCAGCAACCGGCGGGTTTGCAGGTATTGCAGGGGCGATAAGCCCAGTTGCGCCTCAAACAGGCGCCGCAGGTGCCGGTCGCTCACGCCTAGCCGTTCGGCCAGGGGGAGGGCGCCTTGCAGGGCATCGGGGGCATCCAGCAGGCGCAGGGCGTGCTGCACCAGCAAATGCCCGGCATCTTGTGTGGACCAGATGAGCGAGGCTGGTGACACCTCGGGCCTGCACCGCAGGCAGGGCCTGAAACCGGCTTTTTCCGCCTGGGCCGCCAGGTCAAAGAAGCGGCAGTTCTCGCGCTTGGGCGTGCGCACGGCACACACCGGGCGGCAGTAGATGCCCGTGGAAGTGACGCCTGTGAAAAAGCGCCCGTCAAACCGTGCGTCGCGTGCGCACAAGGCCATGTAGCGGCCTTCATTCTGCTCGGTGGGCGGGGCAGCGGCGGTACGGTCGAGGTGGGGCGCGGTCATGGGGTCATCATAGGCCGCAGGTGCGCAAACACTGGCCGTTTTCGGACATGTGCCTTGGGCACTACGGGCGAGAGATTCGCTGGGGCTGGTGGGCGCGCCGGCGGCTTTCAGGGGCGGGCACTTGCGCCGCGCACCTACAATCCAGCGGTCTTTTGCCGGGCACCATGGCCGCCCAGCTTCCAGGGCCGGCTTGATCGGTCAGGCCCTGGTTTCCCCGAACTTTTTCCTTGAAAGGCCCTTACGTGCAAACAACACCCGCCATCTTCAAAGCCTATGACATTCGCGGCATCGTGCCCTCTACCCTGAACGAATCGGTGGCCCTGGGCCTGGGCCGGGCGTTTGGCACGGCGGCCCGTGCGCAGGGCGAGCGGGTGGTGGCGGTAGGGCGCGACGGGAGGCTGTCTGGCCCCGGCTTGGCTGCAGCCCTCATCCAGGGCCTGGTGGAGGCGGGCCTGGAAGTGATCGACGTGGGTATGGTCACCACGCCCATGCTGTACTTCGCGGCGCACACGCTGTGCACCAGCGGCATCCAGGTCACGGGCAGCCACAACCCCAAGGACTACAACGGCTTCAAGATGGTGCTGGCAGGCCGCGCCATTTATGGCGAGGAAATCCAGGCCCTGCGCCGCACCATGGAAGAGGAAAGCTGGCAACTGCAGCCCGGTGGCAGCGTGCGCCAGGCCGATGTGCTGAGTGCCTACCGCGAGCGCATCGTGAGCGACGTGAAACTGGCCCGCCCCATGAAGGTGGTGGTGGACTGCGGCAACGGCATTGCGGGTGCATCGGCCCCGGCCATCTTCCGCGCGCTGGGTTGCGAGGTGATTGAGCTGTTCTCGGAGGTGGATGGCAATTTCCCCAACCACCACCCCGACCCCAGCAAGCCAGAAAACCTGCGCGACCTGATCGCCGCCTTGCAGGCCAGCGATGCGGAACTGGGCCTGGCGTTTGACGGCGACGGCGACCGGCTGGGCATCGTCACGAAGGACGGCACCAACATCTTCCCCGACCGCCAGATGATGCTGTTTGCGCAAGACGTGCTCTCGCGCGTGCCCGGCGGTGAGATCGTTTTTGACGTGAAGTGCACCCAGCGCCTGGCGCCCGCCATTGCCCAGGCGGGTGGTGTGCCGGTGATGTTCAAGACCGGCCATTCGCTCATCAAGGCCCGCATGAAGGAAACCCACTCGCCGCTGGGTGGCGAGATGAGCGGGCACATTTTCTTCAAGGAACGCTGGTTCGGTTTTGACGATGGCACCTACGCAGGCTGCCGGCTGCTCGAAATCCTGAGCCGCAGCGCAGACCCCAGCGCCGTGCTCAACGCTCTGCCCACCAGCCACTCGACACCCGAACTGAATGTGACCTGCGCCGAGGGCGAGCCGCACCGCCTCACGGCCGAGCTGCAAGCCCTGGCAACCCGCGCCTTTGCCGCACCTGCGCAGATCAACACCATTGACGGCCTGCGCGTGGATTGGCCCGATGGTTTCGGCCTGATCCGCGCCAGCAACACCACGCCCGTGCTGGTGCTGCGTTTTGAAGGCCATACGCCCGAAGCGCTGCACCGCATCGAGGCGGCCATGCTGGCCCTGCTGGAGAAGGTCAAGCCCGGTGCGCAGATTGGCGCCGCCAGCCATTGACCTCGGCTGGGTCTCGTCTGCTTACGGACGAGGCCACTCCGTGCGCCCTTTGCGTATGAACTTCCTCTTTTCCCCGTCCCGGCCCAGCCGAGGATTTGCCCGGCGTTGGCTTTGGGTGCGTGAGGCCGTTGCACCATGAGCTTTGCCCGCGCGTTGTACAGCGCCATTACCTGGGGGGCTCAGCCTTTGCTGCGCCGCAAGTTGCGCCGCCGCGCGCGTGCTGAGCCCGGGTACGCCGTGGCCGTGCACGAGCGCTTTGGCCGCTATGCCCAGCCCTTGGACAGCTTGGTGGGGCACAGCGGCATGGATGCGCTGGGGCGCTTTGTGTGGGTTCATGCGGTATCTCTGGGCGAAACGCGGGCGGCAGCCATTTTGCTGCGCGAGTTGCGCGCGCAACTGCCGGGCATGCGCCTGCTGCTCACCCATGGCACGGCCACGGGCCGGGCAGAGGGTGAAAAGCTCTTGCAGCCTGGTGATGTGCAGGTATGGCTGCCCTGGGACACGCCCGGCGCCGTGGCGCGCTTTCTGCGGCAGTTTCGCCCCGCCATCGGCGTGCTGATGGAGACGGAGGTCTGGCCGAATCTGATTGCTGCTTGCCAGCGCCGGGGCGTGCCCCTGGTGCTGGCCAACGCGCGCTTGAACGACAAGTCCTGGCGCGGCGCGCGGCGGCTGGCCCCTTTGGCGCTGCCGGCCTACCGGGCGCTGACGGCCGTGTGGGCACAGTCGCAGGCCGATGCCGAGCGGCTGCAAGACCTGGGTGCGCCGGTGCGCGGGGTGTTTGGCAACCTGAAATTTGACGTGGTGCCCGAGCCGGCGCAGATCGAGATGGGCCAGCGCTGGCGCATGCTCGCGGGCCGCCCGGTCGTCATGCTGGCCAGCAGCCGCGAGGGCGAGGAAGCCATGTGGCTTGAGTTTTTCAAGTCAAAACGCCCTGAAGGCCAATCAGATCAAGCGCAGGCTGCTTCGAAAAACATAGCAAATATTTCGCTTCCAGAGGTTCAATGGCTGATCGTTCCCCGCCACCCCAACCGGTTTGACGAAGTGGCGCGGCTGCTGCAGGACGCTGGCCTGCGTGTGGCCCGGCGCAGTGCCTGGCAGGGGGATGTGCCCGTGGCTGCAGACGTGTGGCTGGGCGATTCGATGGGTGAGATGGCCGCCTATTACACGCTGGCCGATGTGGTGCTGCTGGGCGGCAGTTTTGCCCCCCTGGGCGGGCAAAACCTGATCGAGGCGGCCGCCTGCGGCTGCCCGGTGGTGGTGGGGCCGCACACCTTCAACTTCGCCGAAGCGACGGAACTGGCCTGTGAAGCAGGTGCCGCCTGGCGCACCCCTGGGTTGCCTGCTGCGGTAGACAAGGCGCTGGCCCTGGTGCAGCACCCGTACGACCTGGAGAAAGCCCGCGCAGCCGCCACTGCCTTTGCCCAGGCCCACCGGGGTGCTGCGCGCGCCACGGCCCGCCAGGTGGCTGACCTGCTGGGCGTTGCAGCTTGATCGGCCAAAGACTGAAGGCTGCTGGAGGTGCTGCGGCCGCACCGCCGTGCCAGCCTTGACACGCCAACGCTGGTAAGTAGGACCCCCTCAGTGCGCCGCAGTACCTAAGCGGTCGCCCAACGGTGCGCTTCTGGGGCGGGGGGGTGGTCTGCAGCATGGTGGCGATGGCAGCCCAGATGGGCTCGCCCGACAAAACAGACGCCCCCAATTCCGTGGTGGGCAGGCGCGCCTCGGCCGCGAGGGCGGCGAAATGCTGCGAAAGGTCGTCACTGAGCCTGGAGTTCACCAGCAGCACCTGGGGGATGGAGTACAGCATCGCCGGATGCCGCATGGCGTGCTCGACCAGCTGCAAGTCTTTGCTGGCGGCGTGGTTGCGGGTGAGCAGCACGGCCACTTCCACCTTGCTGAGCAGGGGGTATGACAAGGTGGAGTCCAGCAGATCCAGGGTGATGCCCACCATGCGCACCGCGCCCAGCGGGCCGGCCTCCACATCGACGTAATCGATGGGGAACATGTCCACCTCCCTCCCGGTGCTGGAGGCCTTGAGGGTTTGCGGATGGCCGCGAAAGCGGGTTGCCACCTGGCTGAAGATGGGGTTGAACCACAGTAGCGAACTGCTGAACACCGCCACCTGCCGAACTTTGCGGCGCGGCTGCGCTGGCGCGCTGGGCTCGTTGGGGGCAGGCAATGCCGTGCTGGGCATGAGGAAGTACCGAAACAGGTCCGGTATGGCCACCATGGAGTCCTGTGCGATGAACTGGTGCAAGCGCGCCAGGCGCTGCTGCATGTTTGTGGCGGGGGCAGGGCGCTCGACCACATTGGCGCTCCACTGGGCATAGCGCTGCCGCTTGATGGCCAGCGACAGCAGCACGGTGGGGGCCGTGGTGCCCCAAAAGCTGCTGATGTGGTGCACCAGGCTTTGCACCGCAGACCGTTCACCTTCCACCAGATGCAGGTAGTACCCATCAGCCAACGCCAGCAAACCGGTCAGGCCATGGCTTTGTGCAAGCGCCCGAGCCGACTGGATCAAGTTGCTCAGGGCCTTTGGCTGCGCAGCATCCGTTGGAACCTGGCCGTAGTAGCACACCAGGTAGAAAGGGTTCTTTGCCATGGATGCGAGGTGTTTTTGCGTAACAATTCCTCGCGATTATGGGTGCCTAAGGCCCATTCAGGCCATAGGGTCTGTTAACAATGTTTTCACGGGCCTGCCGCTGCCACGGCGGCAGGGCTGCCCGCTCAGGGCTGCCTGGCGGGGGCTAGCAGGCTGTTGATGCGTTGCACGTCTTCCAGGCCCAAGGTGCCTGCCGCTTGGCGCAGCTTGAGCGTGCCCAGCAGCACGTTGTAGCGGGCCTGGGCGAGGTCGCGCTTGGTCTGGTAGAGCTGGCTCTGGGCATTCAGCACGTCAATGTTGATGCGCACGCCCACCTGGTAGCCGAGCTTGTTGGCATCGAGCGCGCTCTGGCTGGAGGCTTCGGCCGCTTCCAGCGCCTGCACCTGACCTTGGCCAGACTGCACGCCGAAGAATGCCGACCGTGTAGCCTGGGCCACATTGCGGCGGGCGGTTTCCAGATCGGCTTCGGCCTTGGTTTCCAGCGCCAGGGTTTCCTTCACGCGGTTTTGCACTGCAAAACCAGCAAACAGAGGCAAGTTGAGCGCCACGCCGATGCTGGCCACGTTGGTGCGGCTGTTCACGCCGGGGGCGGTCAGGGTGCCATTGGGGTTGCGCGTGATGTTGTAGCCAGCCTGCAGGTCCACCGTGGGGCGGTGGCCGGTTTCGGCCTTTTTGGTTTCCAGGCGCGCAATGTCGAGTGCGATGGCGGCCTGCCGCACGCCGGGCTGCTGTGCCCGAGCGGTCTCGACCCAGTAATCCACGTTGGCTGGCTCGACCCGGGGCAGGGGCACGGGCTGGGCCAGTGGCACGGGCTGCGCGTTGGTCACGCCCACCAGTTGGTCGAGCGCCAGTTTTTTCACGCGCAGGTCGTTTTCAGCTGCAATTTCTTGCGCAATCACCAGGTCGTAGCGGGCCTGGGCTTCGCGTGAGTCGGTCACGGTGGAGGTGCCTACCTCGAAGTTGCGCTTGGCCGAGGCCAGTTGTTCAGACACTGCGGTTTTCTGGGCCTGCACGAAGGTCAGCGTGTCTTGCGCTGCCAGCACATCAAAGTAGGCCTGGCTTACGCGCACCAGCAGGTCCTGGGTGGCCGCGTCCAGTTGTGCCTGGGCCACGTCCACGCCGCGCTCGCCCTGTTCCACGGCAATGCGGTTGGCGGGGCGGTACAGCGGCTGCGATGCGTTCACGCCCAGGGTCTGGGTGTTGGCGGTGCGCTCCACGTCGGGGCGGCTGACGTCGGTTTGCGCGCGCGTCACCCC
This sequence comes from uncultured Acidovorax sp., assembly GCF_964021665.1. NCBI lineage: Bacteria > Pseudomonadati > Pseudomonadota > Betaproteobacteria > Burkholderiales > Comamonadaceae > Acidovorax > uncultured Acidovorax sp. The sequence goes on along the minus strand of NZ_CAXIAK010000059.1, from coordinate 5,418 downwards.
CGATGTGAGGGCGGCGCTGGGGCGCAGCCCGGCCTGGGCCTGGTCAGCGCGGCGGGCGGCGGCTTCCAGCTGAGCGCGGGCGGCCTGCCAGGTGGTGTCATAAGTGCGGGCAGATTCCACCAGCTCCATGAGGCTCTGCGCGTGCACGGGCGCGCACAGCAGGGCGCTCAAGGCGGCGCCGAGCGCCAGGGTCAGGTGAGTGGGCCGAAAAGCGGTCATGAAGGTCCTCAGAGTGTCTGCACAAAAGGGATGAAAACTGCTGGCCCCGGGGCCAAACCATCAGTAGCGGGGCACTGCGGGGTCGACTTCTGCCGACCAGGCATCGATGCCCCCTGAAATATTGGCCAAGTGTTCAAACCCGTGTTGCTCCAGGAAGGCCGCCACGTTCATGCTGCGCATGCCGTGGTGGCACAGGCAGGCAATGGGCTGGTCCTTGGGCAACTCGGCCAGGCGGGCGGGGATTTCTCCCATGGGGATGGCTCTGAGCTCAAACCCCTCGGCCCGCACACTGGCGGCTTGCAGTTCCCAGGGCTCACGCACGTCCAGTACCAGGGGCTGGGTGCCGGCGGCGTTGGCGGCAAACCAGGCAGCGAGTTGGGCTGGGCGAACGCGGGTGATCATGCAGAACTCCGAAGACAGTGGGTTAGAACGAGAAGCTTGAAGGCTCAGGGAAGTTCACCAGGCGGGGAGCGATGGTGTCCCAGGGGGAAGTGGTTTCAAACCGGTCGCCCTTGCGCTGGACCACGGTGAAGCGCATCACGGGGTCAGAGCCCACGATGGCACCCAGGCGACCGCCATCGCGTAGCAGGGACAGCAGGTTCTGGGGCACTTGCGCGACCGAACCGCTCAGCACGATCACATCAAAAGGGCCGTCTGGCACGGCATCACGGGCACCGTCACCCTGGCGCACTTCGGCGTTCTGGATGCCAGCGTTGCGCAAGTTTTCACGGCCCATACTGGCCAGCGTGGGGTTGATTTCGAGGGACACCACGCGCTCGGCCCGGTGGGCCAGCAGGGCCGCCATGTAGCCCGAGCCCGCGCCAATTTCCAGCACACGGTCAGTGGGCTGAACGCGCAGGTCTTGCAGGATGCGGGCTTCCACGCGGGGCTGCAGCATGCTTTGACCCTGGCGCACGGCCTCTTCCGCGTCATTGCCCAGCAGAGGCACTTCGATGTCAGCGAATGCCAGGCTGCGGTAAGCGGCTGGCACAAAGTCTTCGCGGCGCACGACGGACAGCAGCTCCAGCACGTCGGCATCCAGCACGTTCCAGGGCCGGATCTGTTGCTCGATCATGTTGTAGCGGGCCTGGGCGACGGGGTCGCTGATGTTGGCGGACGTGTTCAGTGGCAAATTCATCGAAGGTCTCCAGTGGGAGTGCGGGTCAGGACAAACCCCGAATTTTAGATGGCCCAGAGGTGCTGTGGCCGCGTCCCATCTTGCCAAGGGCCCAGCGCGCCAGGTCATCCATGTAGCAATACACCACGGGCACCACCACCAGCGTCAACAGCGAGGAGGTAATCACGCCCCCAATCACCGCCTGGCCCATGGGCGCGCGCTGCTCGGACCCTTCGGAAAGCGCAAACGCCAGGGGCACCATGCCGAAAATCATGGCTAGCGTGGTCATGAGGATGGGGCGCAGCCGCACGCGGGCAGCCAGCAGCAGGGCTTCGGCGCGGGGCAGGCCGGGCACGGTCTGGCCTGCGTCATTGACATGCTCTTCGCGGGCGCGGATGGCGAAGTCCACCAGCAGGATGGCATTTTTGGTGACCAGTCCCATCAGCATCACCACGCCGATGATGGAGAACATGGACAGCGTAGAGCGGAACATGAGCAGCGCCAGTACCACCCCGATGAGGGTGAGGGGCAGCGAGGTCATGAGCGCGAGTGGCTGCAAGAAGCTTTTGAACTGGCTGGCCAGAATCATGTAGATGAAGATGATGGCCATGACCAGGGCCGAGATGGCGTAGCCAAACGACTCGGCCATGTTCTTGGTGGAGCCACCAAACTGGTAGCGGTAGCCTGGGGGGAAGACAACGCTGTCTAGCGCCTTGCGGATGTCTGCCGACACCTCGCCGGCAGAGCGTTGTGCCACGTTGGCATTCACGGCCACCTCGCGCGTCAGGTCCCGCCGGTTGATTTGGTTGGCGCCGGTGGATTCGCTCACCTGGGCCACCTGGTTCAACCGCACGATCCGCGTGGTGCCATCGGCAGCGCTCAGGGCGAAGGGCAGGCGCTCCAGGTCTTGCGGGGCCGTGCGCGACTCAGGTGCCAGGCGCACGTTGACGTCGTAAGTCTGGTCGTCGGGAGCACGCCAGTTGCCCACCGTGGTGCCAGCCACCAGCGTGCGCAGCGACGTGGCCATTTGCGCCACGGAAAGGCCCAGGTCCGAAGCCACGTCGCGTTTGACCTCCAGCGCGATCACGGGCTTGTCGGGCTTGGCGCTGCTGTCCAGGTCCACCAAGCCGGGGATGTGGCGGATTTTTTCGCTCACTTCGGCCGTCAGGCGTTCCAGTTCGCGAAGGTCTGGCCCCTGCAGCGAGAACTCAATCTGCTTTTGCCCGCCCACCGGGTCCAGCAGCCCCACGTGGGTGACGGTAATGCCGGGCACGCGCTGCAGGCGTTCGCGCAGCACGGTAGACATCGCGTCCACGCTGCGGCTGCGGTCCTTGCGGTCCACCAGGCGCACGTAGATGCTGGCGTACATCTTCCCCTGGGCCGAGCCGGTGTTGATGGTGGCCAGCGTGTAGCGCACCTCTGGCAGCTCGCGCAAAATGCCTTCTACCTGCCGCGCCTTGGCCTCGGTGGCCTCCAGTGAGGAGCCCACGGGGGTGTAGAAATTGACGGTGGTCTCAGAGAAATCGGCCTTGGGCACGAATTCAGTGCCCAGCAGCGGCACCATGAAAATGCTCAACACGAAGATGCCCAGCGCAATGAACAGCGTGGCCAGCTTGTGTACCAGCGACCAGCGCAGGATGTGCTGGTAGCCCTCGGCCAATGCATCGGTCGCACGGTCAAACCCGCCGGTGACCCGGCCAATGGTCTTGTCGTAGAAGGTGACAGGCTCGGTGCGCTGGCCATGAGCGTGGATGCTCGGGTCGTGCCAGACGCTGGAGAGCATGGGGTCGAGCGTGAAGCTCACGAACATCGAGATCATCACCGCCGCCACGATGGTGATGCCGAACTCGTGGAAGAACTTGCCGATGATGCCGCCCATGAAGCCAATCGGCATGAACACCGCCACGATGGACAGGGTGGTGGCCAGCACCGCCAGGCCAATTTCCTGCGTGCCGTCCATGGCTGCCGCGTAGGCGCCTTTGCCCATTTGCACATGGCGCACGATGTTTTCGCGCACCACGATGGCATCGTCGATCAGCAGGCCCACGCACAGGCTCAGCGCCATCAGGGTGATCATGTTGATGGTGAAACCAAACATGTTCATGAACAGGAAGGTGCCGATCAACGCAATCGGCAGCGTCAGCCCCGTGATCACCGTGGAGCGCCAGGAGTTCAGGAACAGGAACACGATGAGCACCGTGAGCACGGCGCCTTCGATCAAGGTTTGGCGCACATTCGCCACCGCCACGCGGATGGGGCGGGAGCTGTCGCTGATCACTTCCAGCCGCACGCCAGGGGGCAGCAGTTTGCGGATGTCCACCACGGCAGCGTTGAGGCCATCCACCACTTCAATGGTGTTGTCACCTTGTGCTTTTTGCACCGACAGCAGCAGGGTGCGCTGTCCGTTGTAGAGGGCGAGGCTTTCCACCTCCTGCGCGCCATCGTTCACCCGCGCCACCTGGTCGAGGCGGATGGGCGCACTGGGCCCCGCCTGGCCTGCCGACGCAGCACCCTTGCGGGCCACGATGATGCGGCCAAAGTCTTCGGGGCGCTGCATGCGGGCATCGATCTGCACCACGCGTTCCTGGGCCAGCGAGCGGATGGCGCCCACGGGCAGATCCTGGTTTTCGTTGCGCACGGCAGAAACCACCTGCTCGGGCGTGACGCCGTAGGTCTCCAGCGCCTGCGGGTTCAGGTAGATGTTGATTTCGCGCTTGGTGGCGCCCACCAGGTTCACCGCGCCCACACCGCGCACGTTTTCCAGGCGTTTTTTCAGCACCTGCTCGGCCCAGGTCGTCAGCTCCACAGCGGAAGGCGCTGCCGTATTGGCGGTGGCACCCGCCTTGTCGTCGGGCAGCACGGCGAGGGACCATACGGGGCGGCTGGCCGGGTCAAAGCGCAGAACCCGGGGCTCTTTCACCTCGGTGCGCAGGTTGGGGCGCACGGTAGCCACTTTCTCGCGCACATCTTCGGCGGCCTTGCGTCCGTCAATGTGCAGCTGGAACTCGATGATCACTACCGCTGTGCCCTCGTAGCTGCGCGAGGTGAGGGCGTTGATGCCCGCGATGGAGTTGACACCTTCTTCAATCTTCTTGGTGACTTCGCTCTCGACAATCTCGGGTGAGGCGCCGGGGTAGTCCACCGTCACGACCACTACCGGGAAGTCGATGTTGGGAAACTGATCGACCTTGAGGCGTTGGTAGGAAAACAGGCCCAGCACCACGATGGCAAGCATCACCATCGTGGCAAACACGGGGTTCTTCAGGCTGACTTGGGTGAACCACATACCTGAGGCCTGCGGTTACTGGGCCGCACCAGAAGCGGGCAGGGCGGGCGCTGACGGCATTGCGGGTGCCGCCACCTGTGCAGCCGGTGCAGCCACCGCCGTGCCTTCGCGCAATGTTCCCAGCCGCCCCGCCACCACCGCGGTGCCTGCGGGCACGCCTTCAATGGCCACGAGCGTCTGTCCCTGTACCACGGCGCGCATGCCTGGGGTGACGGGCAGGTGTGCGATGCGGCCATTCTGAACGGCCTGCACATAGGGGCGGGGCTTGTCGGTGCGCACGGCGTCTAGCTCCACTGCCAGCACCTGCGTCTGGCCGGTGCTCAGCAGGCCCTGCACGAACATCCCCTGGCGCAACTGCGATGCTGATGCGGTATCCACGCGCAGGTACACCGGCACCGTGCGGCTGCCACCCTGGGCACTGGGGTTGATGCGAACCACGGTGGCGGTCACGTCCTGGCTGGATCCTTCGAGCTGAAGCCGCGCCTTCTGGCCGACGCGCACGGGCAGCGAATCTGCGGGGCTGAGCAGGGCTTCCAGCTCCAGACGGCTGGGGTCTACCACCTCCAGCACACGCCCATCGACCCCCACACGCTCGCCCGGTTGCGCCAGTCGCTGCGCCACCTGCCCAGAAATGGGGCTGCGCAGCACCGTGTCGTCCAGCGCCTTGCCGAACCGTACCATGATTTCGCCAATTTCGTCTTCCGTGACGATCAAGGGCGGGCAAAGCGCCACGGTATCGTTGGTCATCGCCCGGCAGAGCAACCCATGCTCCTGCGCGCGCGCCATGAAGAACGGC
>NZ_CAXIAK010000058.1:0-20998 GCF_964021665.1 uncultured Acidovorax sp. | reverse complement strand
CCCCCCACCGCCGCGCCCCCCCAGCCACGTCCCTCCCCGCCCCCCACGCGGGTGAGCACGTCACGCAATACAAAATCCAAAAGCCCCTCCATCGGGGCCAGCAACAAGGTCATACCCATGCATCCCTGGGTGGTCCACGTGCTGGGGCACGGGCCACCCATTTCAAGCCAAAAACGGCTCTAGCGCTTACTCATCAAGCGCCATAAGCTATTAAATATATAGCAGACAATCTTTGCAGCCCGTATGCTTCCAGCGAGCCCGCCAGGGCAGACCGGCACGGCAGGCGTCATCGCCATGTCACGGTGCGCTGCTGCAATGCTGGCCACCGCCTTTGCGATTGCCCGCCATGCTGCTCCTCAAAACCGACAAAGCCCGACAGGAACTCGCTCCCGGCATGCGCACCCTGAGCCTGCGCGAGCGATCGCTGCTGCTGCTGGCCGAAGGCAAGCCTTTGGCCGAATTGCAGGCCATGTACAGCGGCGGCGGTGCCGAGATTGTCGAGCACCTGCTCAGCCAAGGGTATCTGTCGCTGTCTGCACCCGCGGTGCAAGACACTTTGCTCACCCCACCCGCCCACACTCAGCCCTCAGCGCTGCGGCCAGAGGCAGTCACGCCGCCTGAGCCCAGTGACCACCTGCGGTCGCTGGCGGGTGCGCGCATGTACCTGTTCGATATCTGCGAACGCCTTTTTGCCCGCCGCGACCCTGCACGGGCACAGCATTTTCACAGCGCCCTGCGCGCAGCCCGTGACCGGGACAGCATGTTGCACGTGGGGGAATCGTTGCTGGAGGAAGTGTCGCAACTGGCGGGCGCCGAGCGAGCCGAGACCATTCGCGAGCGCATGAAGCAGCTTTTGCCCCGCGAGCAGCCCCAGGACATGGCCCTGGCGGAGGCCTAAGCCTCCCTCCAGATCAGGCCAGGCCCAGGCGCCACAGCGATGTGACTTCCGCTGCGCGTGCGGTATGCAAGGCATCCGACGCGTCGGCCGACTTGCCGTGCCGGGGCTTGACGTCTTGTCGCCCCAGCACCTTCAAGCCGCCTTGCGCCATCCATTCCAGCAGCTGTTCACGCGTGCGCAACTGCAAATGTTCAGCCAGGTCCGACAGAATCAGCCAGCCTTCGCCGCCGGGCTCCAGGTGGGCAGCCAAGCCGGCCAAAAACCCGCGCAGCATGCCGCTGCCTTCGTCGTACACCGCCCGCTCAATGGGCGAGCTGGCCCGTGCGGGCAGCCAGGGCGGGTTGCACACCACCAGCGGGGCCTTGCCCTCGGGGAACAGGTCTTGCTGCTGCACCTCGACACGGCTCGCCAGACCCAGGCGTTGCAAATTCTCGCGTGCACAGGCCAGCGCACGCGGGTCCTGGTCGGTGGCCACCACGCGCTGCACACCACGGCGCGCCAGCACGGCAGACAGCACTCCCGTGCCCACGCCCACATCAAAGGCAAGCGTCTTGCTGGGCAGCGGCGCCTGCGCGACCAGATCCACATATTCCCCACGCACTGGCGAAAAAACGCCGTAGTGCGGGTGAATGCGGTTGCCCGGCGGTGCACCCAGGGCGGGTATTTCTACGCCCTTCTTGCGCCATTCATGGGCGCCCACCAAGCCCAGCAGCTCACGCAGCGAAGCCACCACGCGATTCCCGCTGGCGGGGCCCCAGGCCTCGGTGCAGGCCTGGCGCAGGTCGGGCGCGCGGCGCAGCGCAATCGTGTAATCGCCTTCCAGCACGATCAGCACCGACGACAGCACCCGCGCACGCTGCGCCTGCGCCTGCCGGTGCAGGTGAAACGCTTCCGCAGGGGTGGCCGCTGCCGCTTTTTGCGCCGCTTTGGCCGCCACCTTGCGGGGCTTGCGGTCTGCGCGGCGCATCAGCGCCTGCAGCAACATGCGGGCGTTCTGGAAGTCGCCCGTCCACAACAAGCCCGTGCCTTCACAGGCCATGCGGTAGGCTGTGTCGGCGGGCAGGGTGTCGTCGGCAGCGATCACGCGGCGCGGAGCCGAAGCGCCACTTTCAGAGCGCCATTGGGCGTTGTGGGCCTGGCCCTGGCTGCTCCATTCGATCATGGGAGGGCTCAGCCGTTGATCGGGCGCTTCAGGCGCACTTCTTCGATCTTGACGCCGCCGATGATGGCCGTCTTGGCGGTAGACAACTCGCGCTTGAAGCCGGCCAGCTCATGGAAACGCAGAGCGCGCTCATTGCGCAGGGGCACCCACGCGGTCACGTTGGTGCAGCCTTCTTCCTGAAGGCCATCACGGGCGGCATCCCACAGAGCCAGGCCAACGCCTTGGTTCCAGTGTGTGGGAGCTGCGTAGATGGCCCAGATTTCACCTGTGGTGGGGCGGGACTTTTCATCGCGCGAGCGGTCATAGCCGACGAAGCCGACGATCTTTTCGCCGTCAACGGCCACCTGGACTTGGGGCTCGCAATATTCGATGGCCTCGCGCCAGTAAGCCTGGCGCTTTTCGACCGATGACATGGCTTTCAATTGCTCGTCTGGCACCAGTCCTTTGTAGGCCTCTTGAGCAGAGACGGTGTGGATCTGGGCAATGGCTTTTGCATCGCGAAGCGTGGCGGGACGAACCTGGATACTAGACATGGAAAAACCGAACGAAAACAGGGTGTAAAAAAACGAAAGGAGCGGCATTGTCGCCGCAAACGGTTTTTCACCCTTTTGTGCTCGGTTACACCATGATGTCAATGCACGGTTTTTCTCGTGGTTTTGGCGCCTTGCAACACCCTGCTTTTGCACGGCTTATGCCGCAGCCGAGTCCTCTCACGCGATGGCTAACGCGTGGCCCGTGGAGGCCGCAGACACAGCCTGCGCAGCGCGCTGCACCGAGGCCCGCTTGTTGCGTGGGCGGGGCACGTGCACTGCAGGCGGCAGGCGGCAGGCGGCAGGCGGCAGGCCATTGTTTTGAAGACGATCAACCTCAAAACCCTGTGCGCATGGATCAACACCCGCGAGGCGCTCCTGCGTGCTTTGAACAGGTTCTTGAGGAAAGTCTAGAAACCGCCCCGGCGCGCGTCCATCGCACCAATGGACTAGCCCGGCACGACGCTTTGTGCGCAATACTTGCTGTAGGCCTGCCCGTCTTTTGCTCGTTGATGACCACAACCTGTTTCGCACACCCGAAGACCACACGACGGTGGTTGGCCCCTGAGCTTTGAGGCTGCCGCAATGGCAGGGTTGCGGCAGCGAAGCGCTATCGCCCCAAGCGCTGTGGGCCAGTGGTCAAAGCAGGCGGCGTATCAACGCCATGATGCGTTCCATGCGGGGGCCGTAAGGCGGGTACAACAGCGACCCCATCGACCAGCGCGACTGGACCAGCACCGACTTCTGGTGGCAAAACTGCAAGAAGCCTTGCTCGCCGTGGTAAGCCCCCCAGCCGCTGTCGCCTACGCCGCCAAACGGCAGGTGATCGTGCGCGATGTGCATGAGGGTGTCATTCACCGTCACACCACCACTCACGGTGCGCTGCAGCACGTCGTCACGCACCGCCTCGCTCTGCCCAAACCAGTACAGCGCCAACGGGCGCGGCCCTGCGTTGATGTGGGTGATGGCATCGTCCAGCCGCTCGTACGAGACCACCGGCAGGATGGGGCCAAAAATCTCTTCCTGCATCAGCTGCATGGCCGACGTTGCGCCAAACACCAGCGTGGGCAGCATCTGGCGGCTCACGCCATCGCCCAGCGTGCCAGTGGTGTGCACTACGGGCTTGCCGGCAGTGGGGTCGATGGTCTGCACCTCAGCGCCCTGCGTTTGGGCCTGCTGCAGCATGGTGCGCAGCCGCGCATGGTGGCGGGCCGTGATGATGGAAGCGTAGTCGCCATTGCCTTCGATGGTAGGAAACAGCCGTGCCACTGCTGCGGCATAGGCCTGGGCAAACTCACCTTCACGGCCACGCGGCAGCAGCACATAGTCGGGTGCAATGCAGGTTTGCCCGGCGTTGAGGAGCTTGCCGTGCGCGATCTTGAGGGCTGCGTCCTTCATGTCGCAGTGGCCGTCGATGATGCATGGCGACTTGCCGCCCAGCTCCAGCGTGGTGGGCGTGAGGTTTTGCGCCGCAGCCTGGGCCACCTTGCGCCCGACAGCCGTAGAGCCGGTAAAGACCAGGTGATCGAAGGGCAGCGATGCGAACAAGGCTGCCAGGTTGGCATCGCCTTGCACCACGCAGAACTCGTCGGGGGAGAAAAACTGCGCCACCAGCGCTGCCAGTTGCGCCGAAGTGTGGGGCGTGAGTTCACTGGGTTTGAGCATGACCCGGTTGCCTGCTGCCAACGCGGTGATGGCCGGGGCCAGCGCCAGCTGCACCGGATAGTTCCACGGAGAAATCACGCCCACCACGCCCAGGGGCTGGCGGGCAATCCAGGCCGTGGCGGGCTGCAGCACCAGGGGCGTGGACACTTTCTTGGGCTTCATCCAGCGCCCGAGGTGGCGCAGGGTGTGCGACAGCAAGCTGCGCAGCACAAAAAAGTCTGCCACCTCCGTCAGCAGCGGTGATCGCATTCCGAAGTCTGCCTGCACGGCCGCTGCGAGCACGGGGCCGTGCTCGTCCAGCATTTTCTGGATGCGCAACAGGCGCTCTCGGCGCACCAAAAGCGGCACATCGACGTGCTCACGACTGGCTTGCCGCTGGAGTTGGAAATGGGCGTGGATTTCGGCTGGGGTCATGCCAAGATGATAGGAGACCAGGGCCAAGGTCACGTCACCAAAGGGCACATGAGCCCACAGGACTACAGGCCTGCCGTGGCGTTGCGTCCGCCACCCGACGCAACGCCCGCAGGTGGCCCCACGCCAGGGCCGCCGGGCGGTTCAACAGGCTTCAGCGCACTTCGCGCGGGACCACATCGGTGACGTCTTGGGCACCCGGCAGCACGCCGCCACGGCGCGATGCCGCAGACTCTTCAGGGGCTGCATCCGCAGCAGGAGAGGCACGGCGCGCGGTGGTCCAGCGCTCGGTCGAACGAAACACGGTACCGAAGCCGGTACGCGGGTCCATGCGCATCACCCAGGGGGTGACGGGCTTGCCGGTCAGGCGTGCCCACCCCGCGCGCAGCGCCCACACCAGGGCCAACACCATCACGGCGGCGACGAGGCTCAAAAACAGCACTACGCCCATCGCAACCACCACGACACGCAGCACCAAGCGAAGTACACCTGCAACAAATTCGTTCAAACAACACCTCTCATTCACAACTGCGATGCGGACAAAGCCTCAACCGAGGCCCTGCCCGCACCGGGGGCCGCTTAACCCTGCGGCACAGCGCTGAACTGGAACACCCCAGGTTCCAGCACGGGGTTCACTGTCACGGCAATCACGCTCTTGGGCGGGAAGCGCCCTTCCAGCAGCAGCTTGGACAAGGGGTTCTCGATGCGCTGCTGGATGGCCCGCTTGAGCGGACGTGCACCAAACACCGGATCGAACCCCACCTTGGCCAATTCTGCCAAGGCAGCGTCAGACACCTGCAGTTCCAAATCCATTTTGGCCAGCCGGGTTTCGAGCAACTTCAGCTGGATCTTGGCGATCGACGCAATGTGCTGCGCATCCAGCGCGTGGAACACCACGGTCTCGTCAATGCGGTTCAAAAACTCGGGCCGGAAGTGGTTCTTGAGCTCGCCCCACACCGCATCCTTGATGTCCTGCGAGTCCTGGCCCACCATGGCCTGGATCAGGTGCGAGCCGATGTTGCTGGTCATCACGATCACCGTGTTCTTGAAGTCCACGGTACGGCCCTGGCCATCGGTCAGGCGGCCATCGTCCAGCACCTGCAGCAGCACGTTGAACACGTCGGGGTGGGCCTTTTCCACCTCGTCGAGCAGCAGCACGCTATAGGGCTTGCGGCGCACGGCTTCCGTCAGGTAACCGCCTTCCTCATAGCCCACGTAGCCGGGCGGCGCGCCGATCAGGCGGGCCACGGAATGCTTCTCCATGAACTCGCTCATGTCGATGCGCACCAGATGCTCTTCGCTGTCGAACAGGAAGCCCGCCAGCGCCTTGCACAGCTCGGTCTTGCCCACGCCCGTGGGGCCGAGGAACAGGAACGAGCCCGTGGGCCGGTTCGGGTCAGACAGGCCCGAGCGTGAGCGGCGGATGGCATTGGCCACAGCGGCAATCGCCTCTTCCTGCCCCACCACGCGCTCGTGCAGCTTGGTTTCCATCTGCAGCAGCTTGTCTTTTTCGCCCTGCATCATCTTGGCGACGGGGATGCCCGTGGCGCGGCTCACCACCTCGGCAATTTCTTCCGCGCCCACTTGCGTGCGCAGCAGGCGGTTGGGGGTGGACGCGCCGTCCTTGCCCTCTTCCTTGGCCTGCGCTTCCTTGAGCTGGCGCTCCAGGTCAGGCAGCTTGCCGTATTGCAGCTCGGCCACCTTGTTGAAATCGCCCTTGCGCTTGAGCTCTTCGATCTGCTGCTTCACTTTCTCAACCTGCTCGCGCACCTGCTGGCTGCCCTGGGCCTGGGCCTTTTCCGAGGTCCAGATGTCTTCCAGGTCGGCAATTTCCTTTTGCAGCTTTTCGATCTCTTCTTCCAGCAAGGTCAGGCGCTTTTGTGAGGCCTCGTCCTTCTCCTTCTTCACCGCCTCGCGCTCGATCTGCAGCTGGATCAGGCGGCGGTCGAGCTTGTCGATGGCTTCGGGCTTGGAGTCGATTTCGATCTTGATCTTGGCCGCTGCCTCGTCGATCAGGTCAATCGCCTTGTCGGGCAGGAAGCGGTCGGTGATGTAGCGGTTGGAGAGCTCGGCCGCAGCCACGATGGCCGGGTCGGTGATCTCCACCCCATGGTGCACTTCGTACTTTTCCTGCAGGCCGCGCAGGATGGCGATGGTGGCCTCCACGGTGGGCTCGCCCACCAGGATTTTCTGGAAGCGGCGCTCCAGCGCAGCGTCTTTTTCGATGTACTTGCGGTATTCGTCCAGCGTGGTCGCGCCCACGCAGTGCAGCTCGCCACGCGCGAGGGCTGGCTTGAGCATATTGCCCGCGTCCATCGCACCCTCACCCTTGCCAGCACCCACCATGGTGTGCAGCTCGTCGATGAAGACGATGGTCTGGCCCTCGTCCTTGGCCAACTCATTCAACACGGTTTTCAGGCGCTCTTCAAACTCGCCGCGGTATTTGGCACCGGCCAGCAGGGCCGCCATGTCCAGCGAGAGGACGCGTTTGCCCTTGAGCGATTCGGGCACTTCGCCCGCCACGATGCGCTGGGCCAAGCCTTCCACAATCGCCGTCTTGCCCACGCCTGGCTCGCCAATCAGCACGGGGTTGTTTTTGCTGCGGCGCTGCAGCACCTGGATGGCGCGGCGGATTTCATCATCGCGGCCAATCACGGGGTCGAGCTTGCCGGCGCGGGCGCGCTCGGTCAGGTCCAGGCAGTACTTTTGCAGCGCGCCGCGCTGGCCCTCGGCTTCGGCGCTGTCCACCTTCTGGCCGCCGCGCACGGCGTTGATGGCGGCTTCCAGGCTCTTGCGGGTCAGGCCGTTGTCTTTGGCGATCTGGGCAGCATCGCCCTTGCTATCGGTCAGCGCCAGCAAGAAGAGCTCGCTGGCAATGAACTGGTCGCCGCGCTTGATGGCCTCTTTTTCAGTGGCCTGCAGCACGCGGCCCAGCTCGGGGCCGCCCTGCACCTGGTCGTGCCCCTGCACCTGCGGCAGGCGCTTGATGGCGGCTTCAGCAGCGCTGGTCAGGCCCGGCACGTTGGCGCCCGCGCGCTGCAGCAGCGCTTTGGGGCCATCGTCCTGCTTGAGCATGGCCAGCAGCACGTGCACGGGTTCGATGTAGGCGTTGTCGTGGGCCAGGGCAAGGCTTTGGGCATCGCCCAGGGCTTCCTGGAACTTGGTGGTGAATTTGTCGAGACGCATGGGTCAATATCCTCCGAATTGCAAAGCATTTGGGGCATGCACTGCCTCATTTCAAGGCAGCTTTTGACAGAAGAGATTGACGTGCGTCAGCAAACCAAAATGCAGCAGGCCGCCTGAATTGCTACTTTTTTAATAGCTACCAACGCTTATCTATCAAGCGCCAGAGCCATTTTTTACTGATATTCCTGGCCGCAGAGCTTCACGCATTGCTCGCCGTGATGCCCCAGCGCGCCAGTGCCGCATCGTCGCTCACCCGCGCGTCCACCCAGCGGGCGCCCTGGGGGGTTTGCTCCTTCTTCCAGAACGGGGCCTGGGTCTTGAGGTAGTCCATCAAAAACTCGCAGGCCTGAAAGCTCTGGCCCCGGTGGGCGCTGGTCACGGCCACCAGCACGATCTGGTCGAGCGGCTGCAGCAGGCCCACCCGGTGGATGACGCGGGCGCCAAAGATGTCAAAGCGCCGGAAAGCCTCCTCCACCATGGCTTCGATGGATTTTTCCGTCATGCCGGGGTAGTGCTCCAGCTCCATCGACGCCACGGCGTCACCTTCATTACGGTCGCGCACGGTGCCCACGAAGCTGCACACGGCGCCCACGCCCTTGTCGTTGCGGCGCAGTTCGGCGATTTCGTGCGAGAGGTCAAAGTCTTCGGTCTGGATGGAAACGCGTGCGTAGGTCATGGTGCGCGGTGCAGGCGGGGCGCTGCCAGCAGGGCGCGCTCTTCTTCGACAAATTTCTTGAGCTGTTGCAGCGCGGGCGACGGCGGCAGCTTTTCCAGCAGGGTTTGCAGCCGGGTGATATCGCCCACCGTGGGCGCCACCTTGATTTGCGCCACTGCGGCGGTGTGGTTGCCGGATTGAATCAAGGCCAGTACCTTGTTCGGCCATTCACTTTTGGGTCTTGCCATAGAGATGTTGTTGGTAGTTGGGCAGGATTGTCTGTAGCATTCGCCCGCACTTTACCCCCACCGCAGCCCTTGCGCGACCGATCAGCCCCTCATCTGCCCATGGCCACACAGACCATTACCACCGACCAATACAAGCTCTACCCCTCGCCCCGCAACCAGTACCGCGAGATTTTTGAGCACCAGGTGTTCGTGCCCTACCCCTACGCCATCATTGACCTGGAAGTGATGGAGCTGGCAGGCAAAACCACCCTGTACGCTGCCTGCCGCCTGTCGGACATGAAAATGGGCCAGGTGGTGACCTTTGAGCTGGCGCCCGACCAGGCCAAGTTCGAGCGTCTGTTCACCCCCGATTGAGCGGCCCCACCGCCCATCCACGCCCCCTGCCCATGCACGAAGAAGACAACCAGATCCACGTCCCGCCCTCATTCCTGGCGGTGTATGCCGACAGCCGCCAGCGCCTGCGCGAACCGGCTTCGGTCGTCCGCAACCGCTACGAGCTGTGCGAAGACCTGGCCGGGCACCTGGTGGAGCAAGCGCAAACGCTGTACCACGTGCAAGCCCCGTCGGAAGCCGAGATCTTGCGGCGCATCCACGCGGGGCTGTGCGCGGCCGAGTCAGGCGTTTCAGTAGACGAAGCAACCTGGATCACCACCCGGCTGGCGGAGCTGCTGAACTGGCCATGCCCCGTGCTTACCCCGCCCGCCACCGAGGATGGGGCCGAAGGAGAAGGCCCGGCCAGCCCACCACAGCAGCCATGAAAAAAGGCGCAAACCCTGTAAAGGTTTTGCGCCTTTTTAGCCTCTAGCGCTTATCCAACAAGCGCCAGCAGCTATTGATTCAGTAGCAAATCAAGAGCCGCCAAACGGCATCTTGGGCATGCCGCCCAGGCCTTTCATGCCGCCCATGCGCTTCATCATCTTCATCAGGCCGCCGCCCTTCATCTTCTTCATCATGTCCTGCATCTGCTCAAACTCTTTGAGCAGGCGGTTCACCTCTTGCACATGCACGCCAGCACCGGCGGCAATGCGCTTTTTGCGGGTGGCCTTGATGAGATCAGGCTTGCGGCGCTCCAGCGGCGTCATGCTCTGGATGATGCCTTCCTTGCGCTTGATGTCTTTTTCGGCCTTGTCCATGTCGATGGAGCCCGCCTTGGCGGTGAGCTGAGAGGGCAGCTTGTCCATCAGGCTCGACAGCCCGCCCATCTGCTTCATCTGCTGGATCTGCGCCAGGAAGTCATTCAGGTCAAACCCGTCGCCGCTCTTGACCTTGGCCGCCAGCTTCTGCGCGGCTTCCATGTCCACGCCTGCCGTGACCTGCTCCACCAGCGCCACGATGTCGCCCATGCCCAGAATGCGGCCCGCGTGGCGTTCGGCGTCGAACACTTCGAGGCCATCGATCTTTTCCGACACACCCGCAAACTTGATGGGCGCGCCGGTGATCTGGCGCACCGACAGCGCCGCGCCACCGCGCGAGTCGCCGTCCAGCTTGGTCAGCACGATGCCGGTGAGCGGCAGCGCCTCTTTGAACGCCTTGGCGGTGTTGATGGCGTCCTGGCCCTGCATGGCGTCCACCACGAACAGGGTTTCAACAGGGTTGATGGCGGCGTGCAGGTCCTTGATTTCCTTCATCAAGGCTTCGTCAATCGCTAGGCGGCCGGCGGTGTCCACCAGCAGTACATCAAAGTAATGCTTCTTCGCGTAGTCGAGCGCGGCGTTGGCAATGTCCAGCGGTTTCTGGTCAGGGGTGCTGGGGAACCACTCGGCTCCAGCCTGGGCCGTCACGGTCTTGAGCTGCTCAATGGCGGCAGGGCGGTACACGTCGCCCGACACCGTCAGCACCTTCTTCTTGCGCTTTTCAATCAGGTGCTTGGCCAGCTTGGCAGTGGTGGTGGTTTTACCGGCACCCTGCAAGCCTGCCATCAGGATCACGGCGGGCGGCTGGGCGGCCAAGTTGATGTCGGCCACGCCTTCGCCCATGGTGGCCGCCAGCTCGCGGTTGACGATGCTGACCAGCGTCTGCCCCGGCTTGAGCGAGCCCAGCACTTCTTGGCCCAATGCCTTTTCCTTGACGCGGGCGATGAAGTCGCGCACCACGGGCAGGGCAACGTCGGCCTCCAGCAGCGCCATGCGCACTTCGCGCAGCATGTCCTGGACGTTGGATTCGGTGATGCGGGCCTGGCCGCGCATCTCCTTGACGAGTCGCGTGAGTTTGTCGGTGAGTGCGGAGGCCATAAGGGGTTCTGGAAAGGTTCCGGTGTGAGCCGCAACCTGCACGCAAGTCAAAAGCAGGCAGGTTTGCCAGGGCGCTGGCAGCGGGCGAAAGGCTAAACTGTGACCCATGATTTTACCCAGTGCTTCCCCCGTCAGTTGGCTGCTGGCCCTTGCCGCCGCCTTGGCATACGCCGCACCCGTCGCAGCCGCTTCCCGCCTGGGGGCGGCGGCGTCGCGCAACGCACTGCTCGTGGCCTGGGTGCTGCACGGGGCCTTGCTGGTGTGGGGGCTGTGGGGCGAGGCGCCGCGCTTTGGCTTTGCCCCCGCCTTGTCCATGACCGCATGGCTGGTGCTCACGGTGTATGCGGTAGAGCGCCAGTTGTTTCCGCAGATGCGGGCCCGCTGGATGCTGGCCGCGCTGGGGGCTGCCACCATCGTGCTGGCGCTGCTGTTCCCAGGGCAGCCGCTGCATGTGAAGGCATCGGCCTGGCTGCCGCTGCATCTGGCGCTGGGCATTGCCTGCTATGGCCTGTTTGCAGCGGCGGTGGTGCACGCCTGGCTGATGACGCGGGCCGAGCGCCACATCCGGCAGGCCGAAGACCCTGACAGCGGAATCCCCTTGCTGACGCTGGAACGCCTGACCTTTCGTTTCGTGACGGCCGGTTTTGTGTTGCTCAGCGCCACGCTGCTGGCCGGCTGGCTGTTCAGCGACATGCTGTATGGCCGCGCCTGGCGTTGGGACCACAAGGCGGTTTTCTCGTTCCTGTCGTGGCTGGTGTTTGCTGCGCTGCTGCTGGGGCGGGCACGCTTCGGCTGGCGCGGGCGCAATGCGGTGCGCATCCTCTATGCAGGTTCCGCATTGCTCATGCTGGCGTATGTCGGCTCACGCTTCGTGCTTGAAGTGATTCTGGGCCGCAGCACATGAAGTACCTCGTTTTGCTACTGGTGCTGGTGGTGGCTTTCGGCTTCTGGAAAAGCCGCCGCAACCTTGCGCAACCCAGCCGCCCCCACCAACCCAGCCCCCCCACGCCTCAAGACATGGTGGCGTGTGCGCACTGCGGCCTTCACCTGCCGCGCACTGACGCCATCGTCCAGTACGGCGCCCACTACTGCTGCGCAGACCACCTGCGCGCAGGCCCTTCGCACCGTTGAAAGGCGCCTTCTTGAGCGATAGCCGGCTGTTCCCCACCGAAGCCCCCTTTGTGCGGCTGTGGCGGGGCTTTCTCACCGGCCGGTTGATGATTGCCGTGGCACTGCTGGTGCTGCAGCTGCTGGGGTACGCCTTCAACCAGACGCAGGCATTCACACCAGCCGTGCTGGCGGTGTGTGTGGCCTATCTGGTAGCCACCGTGATGCTGCGGATTCTGGGGCGCCACGCCCCACCCTACCCAGGTACCGGACCGCACTGGCTGCCTTCGATCGGGGTGGACATTCTGGCGGTCTCCGCTCTGCAGCTGCTGCACCCCGGCACCATGAACTACACACCCTTGTTCGGATTGCCCATCCTGATGGCGGCCGTGCTGGGCACGCTCACACTGGCCCTGGGCACCACGGCAGCGGTCACCTTGCTGCTCTTGCTGTGGGCCTGGTGGACGGGAGATCAATCGTCAAGCGACGACGCGCAACGTTACCTGCAAAGTGCCCTCACCGGCACAGGCTACTTTGTGGTGAGCTATCTGGTGCATCAACTCTCTGCCAGACTGGTGGGCGAGCAGGAAGTGGCCGAGCGCAGCCGCATGAAGGCGCAGGTGCAGACGCAGATCAGCACCCTGGTGATCGAACATTTGAACGATGGTGTGCTGGTGGTGGACGAGCAAGATACCGTGCGCATGGCCAACCCCGCTGCACAGGCTTTGCTGGGGGATGGGCAGAACACGGCGCTTCCCTTTTCGCTGGGAAACTGTGGAGGCTGGCAGCCGCTGGTCGCACTGGCCCACCGCACCTTCGACGAAGAGCAGCCCCAAACTGCCGACGTGGCCCTTCTCCATCCTGGCGAAAGCCCCATGGGCCTGCATGTGCGCACCTGGCTCACCTCCACCCCCAGCGATCAAAACAGCCGCGCCGAACGGGTGTGCGTGATGTTTCTGCACGACCTGCGCGAGATGGAAGCCCGGCTGCGCACTGAAAAGCTGGCGGCCATGGGCCGCATGTCTGCGGCCGTGGCGCATGAGATTCGCAACCCCCTGGCGGCCATCGTCCAGGCCAACGCATTGCTGGAGGAAGACTTGCAGGACCCTGGCCAGAGGCGGCTGGCGCAAATGGTGCAGCAAAACGCCGACCGGCTGGCCCGCATCGCCGAGGAGGTGCTGGACATCGCCCGGGTACAGCACCAGATCAACCATGCGCCAGGTGCCACCCTGGCGCTGGATGCCAGCGTGGCACAGGTGTGGAGCGACTGGAGCAGCCAAGACCCGGCGCGGCGGCGCGGGCAGGTGTCGCTGGAAACCTCGATGGTGCAGGTGGAGTTCGACCCCGAGCACCTGCGCCGCGTGCTGGTGAACCTGCTGGACAATGCCCTGCGCTACATGGGCCCAGAGGAAGACTCGCTGGTGGTGCAGACGCGCACCAGCCCCGCTGGGCAGACCACACTGCAGGTGTGGAGCGACGGCGCCCCCATGGACAAATCCGTCGAGCGCCATCTGTTTGAGCCCTTCTTCTCGTCCGAGAGCCGCTCCAGCGGCCTGGGGCTCTATATTTGCCGCGAGCTGTGCCAAAGGCATGGCGCATCCATCAGCTACCAGCGCACCACACGCGACACCGCGCGTGGAAAAGTCGGTGGCAACGCATTCACCGTCGCGTTTCGCCGCACCATACGCCCCGTGGAACCCGCCACGCTTTTCGACTCGATCGTGATCTGAGAACCATGAACGCTCCCGCCGCATCCATCCTGGTCATTGACGACGAGCCCGACCTGCGCACCTTGTATGAACTGACACTGCTGCGCGAGGGCTACCGCGTGGAAACCGCATCCACCGTGCAGGAAGCACGCGAACAACTCCAGAGCCGCCTCTTTGATGTGGTCATCTCGGACATGCGCCTGCCCGACGGCTTTGGCATGGAGATCCTGCAAGACCTGCGTGACCAGCAACGCCGCGAACGCTGCGTGGTCATGACCGCTTACGGCTCCGCTGAAAATGCCGTTGAAGCCCTGCGGGCGGGGGCATTTGACTACCTGACCAAGCCGGTGGACCTGAAACAGTTTCGTTCAGTGGTGGCCTCGGCCGTTCAAGGCACCGGAGCAACCCCCGCGCCGCGCGCCCCCCGCGGTGGACCGGCGCCCCGCAATCAGACAGCAGACGCAAGCACTTCCACGCTCCATTCATCGCTGGATCGGCTGGTGGGAGATTCGGAAGCCATGCGCAACGTCAAGCAGCGCATTGCCAAGGTGGCCCGAGGCATGGCGCCGGTACTGGTGCGTGGCGAATCAGGCACTGGCAAAGAGCTCGTCGCGCAGGCCCTGCATGCCTGCAGCCAGCGCGCGGAAGGCCCGTGCATTGCGGTGAACTGCGGCGCCATCCCCGAGAACCTGCTCGAAGCCGAATTCTTCGGTGCCCGCAAGGGCTCCTACACTGGCGCGACACAAGACCGGGATGGCTACTTCCAGGCTGCGCGCGGAGGCACCCTTTTCCTGGATGAGATCGGGGACCTGCCCTTGGCCATGCAATCGAAACTGCTGCGGGCCATCCAGGAACGCAGCGTGCGCCCGCTGGGCTCCACCCAGGAAGAAACGGTGGACGTGCGGATTGTGAGTGCCACCCACCGCGACCTCGCCGCCGACGTGCAGACGGGCAGATTTCGCCAGGATTTGTATTACCGCCTGAACGTCATCGAAATCGTCATTCCACCGCTGCGCGAGCGCAGGGAAGACCTGCCCGCTTTGTGCGCTACGCTGCTGGCGCGCATTGGTCAGGACTCGGGCATGCCTGTGCCCCGGCTCACCGAACAAGCCTTGCAGGCGATTGCCACCCATCCGCTCACGGGCAACGTGCGCGAACTGGAGAACGTGCTGCACCGCGCGGTTGCATTGAGTGAGGGGGATGAGCTGCAAGTCGAAGCGTTCTCATGTGCCAGCCCCGCTGCCCAGGGCTCTGCGCACACTACAGTGACTGCACCACCGCCGCTGCAGACACCACACAAGGCGCTCCATGAGCCTCCATCCTCGGAGACAGCCCACGTTGGAGTCGAACAAGACGGTGCTGGCACAGCCCCCCTGCCCAACGATTTGCAGGCATGGCTGGACCAGCAAGAGCGCGATATTCTGATCCGCGCACTCAAGGAAACAGGCTTCAATCGCACCGCCACGGCGGCGCGCCTGGGCATCAGCCTGCGCCAGATCCGTTACCGGATTGCACGCCTGAACATCGGTGTGCCCAACGACCAGGATTTTCAAGACGAGATCGGCTGAGATGGCCGGTTTGCAATCCGTATGGGAAGGGGGATGGCATCGCGGCGCGGTGCGTCTACCGTCGCCCAACTTCGGCCCCCGCCCCCTGGGAGCCTTGCAGGTGGTGGACTTGGTCGTCGTGCATTCCATCAGCCTGCCGCCCGGGCAATACGGCACCGGCGCTGTGCAGCAGCTGTTCACCAATGCCCTGGACTGGGATGCCCATCCCTATTACCAGCAAATCAAAGGCCTGCAAGTGTCTGCGCATTTTTTCATTGAGCGCAACGGTCGGCTCTGGCAATTTGTCGACAGCGACCAGCCCGCCTGGCACGCTAGCCAGTCTTATTATCGCGGCCGGGCCAACTTCAACTACGACTCCATCGGCATTGAGCTGGAAGGCCTGGAGGGTCTGGCGTTCGAGCCCGCTCAATACGAAGCCCTTGGGGAGCTGTGTCGCCATTTGATCGAGCGCTACCCCTTGCACTATGTGGCGGGACACGAACACATCGCCCCAGGCCGCAAACAAGACCCCGGCCCCGGCTTCGACTGGGCAAAGCTAGCCAGCGAATTGCCTGCAAGCACCCTTGAGTTACCGAGTCAAGAGACCCCCAGGTAAACCCGACCTCTTTTCAGGTTAAAACGCAGCGGCAGATTCAGGGTAGGATCGCGCCCCTTCGAAACCTCCATCCAGGCTGTACGCGCCCCTGCGGGGCAAATTCCGCGACAGCCCGCGCAGCCACAACATTTGACGCGCCAAACCTTGCGATCACGCGGGCTTGGCTGCCATGCATTCCTGCGAAGTGGCTCTTGAACCACTGGTTTGGAGCACTCACCCAGCCAAGGCATTACACTACCGGTAGTGTCTTGAACACGATCGACACACCATATATAGTGTGCGACAACCAAAACGGTTGCACACGCCTAGCCTTTGCAGCAGCCCCGACCTGCTGCCATTTCTCCCCCGCCAGCCCACAGAGAGGACACCCATGCAAGCTGCTTTGAACACCCCTGCCACCCCGCACGCGACCCCTGAAGAGACCGCAGGCGACGCTGCCAACACAGCAGCCAATGCGCAGGGCCACTACCAGATCATTCGGCGCAATGGCGCGGTGGTCCCGTTCGAAGCCCCCAAGATTGCCATCGCATTGATGAAGGCGTTTCTGGCCGTCCACGGCACCCAGGGCGCTGCTTCGGCCAGCGTGCGTGAAGTGGTGGATGCACTGACCCAGGGCGTCACCCGCGCGCTGATGCGCTCGCGCCCAGGAGGCGGTACCTTCCACATTGAAGATGTACAAGACCAGGTCGAACTGGGCCTGATGCGCGGCGGCCACCACGAAGTGGCGCGTGCTTACGTTTTGTATCGCGAACGCCGCGCACAAGAACGCGCTAACCAGGTCCAGCAACAGGCCCCAGCGGCCCCCGCGCTGCATGTTCTGGAAAATGGCCAGCGGGTTGCCCTGGACCCTCGTCGCCTGCAGTCGCTGATTGAGTCGGCCTGTGTGGGACTGGGCCAGGATGTCAAAGCTGATCCCATCGTGGCAGAAACCATGCGCAACCTGTACGACGGCGTCCCCATGGACGAGGTGTACAAGGCTTCCATCCTCGCCGCCCGCACCCTGATCGAAAAAGACCCGGACTACACCTACGCCACCGCACGCCTGCTGCTGCACACCATCGTGCGCGAAGTGCTGGGCCGTGATGTGACCCAGGATCAGATGGCCCAGGCTTACACCGAGTATTTCCCTCAATTCATCCAGAAGGGTGTTGACAACGAACTGCTGGACCCACGCCTGCTCAAGTTCAACCTGGCCCGCTTGGCCGCCGCGCTCAAGCCCCAGCGCGACCTGCAGTTTGACTACCTCGGCCTGCAAACCCTGTACGACCGCTATTTCCTGCACGTCCGCAAGACTCGCATCGAACTGCCACAGGCTTTCTTCATGCGCGTCGCCATGGGCCTGTCCCTCAACGAGGCGGACCCAGAAGCCCGTGCCATTGAGTTCTATGAAGTGCTCTCCAGCTTCGACTTCATGTCGAGCACGCCCACGCTGTTCAACAGCGGTACGCTGCGCTCGCAACTGTCCAGTTGCTACCTGACCACCGTACCCGACGACCTGGACGGCATCTACGAATCCATCAAGGAAAACGCCTTGCTGTCCAAGTTTGCGGGCGGCCTGGGCAACGACTGGACGCGCGTGCGCGCCCTGGGCTCGCACATCAAGGGCACCAACGGCGAATCCCAAGGTGTGGTGCCATTCCTCAAGGTGGTGAATGACACGGCCGTAGCAGTCAACCAGGGCGGCAAGCGCAAGGGCGCCGTCTGCACGTATCTGGAAACCTGGCACCTTGACATCGAGGAGTTCCTGGAGCTGCGCAAGAACACCGGCGATGACCGCCGCCGCACGCATGACATGAACACGGCCAACTGGATCCCTGACCTGTTCATGCGCCGCGTGATGGAAAAGGGCACCTGGACTCTGTTCTCGCCTTCCAACGTGCCTGATCTGCACGACCTGTTTGGCGCAGAGTTCGAGAAGGCCTATGTGGCCTATGAAGCCAAGGCCGCCAGTGGCGAACTCAAGCCCAGCAAGACGGTGCAAGCCACCGACCTGTGGCGCAAGATTCTCACCATGCTGTTCGAAACTGGCCATCCCTGGATCACGTTCAAGGATGCCTGCAACGTGCGCTCGCCCCAGCAACACGCTGGCGTGGTGCACTCGTCCAACCTGTGCACGGAAATCACGCTCAACACCAGCGACACCGAAACAGCGGTGTGCAACCTGGGCTCGGTGAACCTGCGCCAGCACTTGAAGAACGGCCAGATTGACCACGAGAAGCTGAAGAAAACGATCACGGTGGCCATGCGCATGCTGGACAACGTTATCGACATCAACTACTACGCGGTCAAGAAGGCGCGTGACTCCAACCTGCGCCACCGCCCTGTGGGCCTGGGCCTGATGGCGTTCCAGGACAGCCTCTATGAATTGCGCATTCCTTACGCGTCGCAAGAAGCTGTCGAGTTTGCCGATCGCTCGATGGAAGCGATCTGCTACTACGCCTACTGGGCATCGACCGAGCTCGCCAAGGAACGCGGTCAGTACTCCAGCTATAAGGGTTCGCTATGGGATCGAGGCATCCTGCCTTTTGACACCCTGGACATGCTGGCGCAAGCCCGTGGTGGCTACGTTGAAGTGGACCGCTCGTCCACCCTCGACTGGGATGCTCTGCGCAAGAAGATTGCACAAGATGGTATGCGCAACTCCAACTGCGTTGCCATCGCACCCACAGCCACCATCTCCAACATCATTGGGGTGGACGCATCGATTGAACCCTCGTTCGGCAACCTGTCGGTCAAGTCCAACCTTTCCGGCGAATTCACGGTCATCAACGGTGGTCTGGTGCGCGACCTCAAGCGTCTGGGCCTGTGGGATGACGTGATGATCATGGACCTCAAGCACTTCAAGGGTTCGCTGCACCCCATCGACCGTGTGCCTGCAGATATCAAGGCGCTGTATTCCACAGCATTTGAAGTCGAACCCAAGTGGCTCGTGGAAGCCGCTTCGCGCCGACAAAAGTGGATCGATCAGGCGCAGAGCCTGAACATCTACATGGCTGGCGCTTCGGGCAAGAAGCTTGACGACACCTACAAACTGGCATGGGTGCGCGGCCTCAAGACCACGTACTACCTGCGCACACAAAGCGCTACGCACGTGGAAATGAGCACCGTGAACACACGTCAGCTCAACGCCGTGTCGTCGGGGCCAGAAAGCGTATCGGCCCACGCCGCTGAAGGCCCTGCAGCCACGCTGGCCAGTGCAGCGCCTGGTAGCACCGTGCCTGCCACCGACGTCAAATTCACAGCCATTGACGACGTCGCATGTGAGGCGTGCCAGTAACTCCATGTAGGCGGAGCACTCCTGATCCAGAAGTGCTCCGCGCATGTGCTGTGAAGCAACAAAACGTTGCTGCATAACGCTTCAGTGCTTTTCTTTTTGCAGCACTCCTTTCATAATCCGATCACTGGAAAACCTATGCTGACCTGGGACGAAGAAGTCAAGCCCTCATCGCAAAAACCAACGGACGGTGGCCTGCAAAACGGCCACCAGGCAGCGCAGTCGCCGCTGCCCATCCAGACACCTGCATTGCAGCCAACAGCTGCTGCAATTCCCGCGGCCACAGCTGCCGCTCCTGCAGCCACTCATCGCCGAGTGAACGCTGCCGACAAGCGCATCATCAACGGCCAGACCGACGTCAACCAGCTCGTGCCCTTCAAGTACAAGTGGGCATGGGAGAAGTACCTTGCGACCTGCGCCAATCACTGGATGCCGCAAGAGGTGAACATGACGCGTGACATCGCGTTGTGGAAAGACCCCAACGGCCTGACCGAAGACGAGCGCCGCATCGTCAAGCGCAATCTCGGTTTCTTTGTGACGGCTGACTCGCTGGCTGCGAACAACATCGTGCTGGGCACATACCGCCACATCACTGCCCCAGAATGCCGTCAGTTCCTGCTGCGGCAGGCTTTCGAAGAAGCCATCCATACCCATGCGTACCAGTACATCGTGGAGTCGCTGGGCCTGGACGAGAGCGAGATCTTCAACGCTTACAACGAAGTCCAGTCCATCCGTGACAAGGACGAGTTCCTGATCCCCTTCATTGAAGCGATCATGGACCCCAACTTCCACACAGGCACCCCTGAGGCCGATCAGACGCTGCTGAAGTCGTTGATCGTTTTCGCCTGTCTGATGGAAGGGCTGTTCTTTTACGTAGGCTTCACGCAGATTCTGGCACTGGGTCGCCAGAACAAGATGACTGGCGCTGCCGAGCAGTACCAGTACATCCTGCGCGATGAATCGATGCACTGCAACTTCGGCATCGATCTCATCAACCAGCTCAAGCTTGAGAACCCCCACCTGTGGACCGCAGAGTTCAAGGCAGAGATCAAGGCCTTGTTCATGAAGGCCGTCGAGCTGGAATACCGATACGCCGAAGACACCATGCCCCGCGGCGTGCTGGGCATGAATGCCTCGATGTTCAAGGGCTACCTGCGCTACATCGCCAACCGCCGCGCAACGCAGATCGGCCTGGAAACCCTCTTCCCCAACGAAGAGAACCCCTTCCCATGGATGAGCGAGATGATCGACCTGAAGAAGGAACGTAACTTCTTCGAGACCCGCGTCATCGAGTACCAATCGGGCGGCGCCCTTTCTTGGGATTGATCCCATCGCGCGCTTTCTGGCCATGGACGCTTACACCACACCCCGCACACACACCTCGGCGCTGCCTTGGTTTGTGCGGTGGTGTTCCCGTATTCATGGTGATGGAGCTACTGCAGCGTCCATCACCATGGATCGCTTCCTGTCCACTGTAGACGGGGAGTGCTCTTTGCTCACTGACCCAAGGAGAACATGATGGCAACTGCGAAAAAACCGGCCGCCAAGAAAGCCGCCCCAGCAAAAAAAGCGACTCCCGCTAAACCCGTAGCCGCAGCCAAGAAGGCCGCCGCTCCAGCCAAGAAGGCTGCTGCTCCAGCCAAGAAGGCCGCTGCTCCAGCCAAGAAGGCTGCTGCTCCAGCCAAGAAGGCTGCTGCTCCAGCCAAGAAGGCTGCTGCTCCAGCGAAGAAGGCTGCTGCTCCAGCGAAGAAGGCTGCTG
>NZ_CAXIAK010000057.1:0-21650 GCF_964021665.1 uncultured Acidovorax sp. | reverse complement strand
TTTGTGGAAAAGACCGGACGCGCCAGTGTTGGCCTGCACAGCCAGCTCACAAATCTTCGGTAGAGTGGTAAGAGGCAGATCACTTACACAAGGAGAAATAGCATGAGCCAAAAAGTAGCGTATGTAACCGGTGGCATGGGTGGCATTGGTACCGCTATCTGCCAGCGTTTGCACAAGGATGGTTTCAAGGTCATCGTCGGCTGTGGCCCCACGCGCGACCACGCCAAGTGGCTGGCAGAACAAAAAGCCCTGGGCTTCACCTTCTACGCATCGGTGGGCAACGTGGGCGACTGGGATTCCACGGTCACGGCATTCACCCAGGCCAAGGCTGAGCATGGCACCATTGATGTGCTGGTGAACAACGCCGGTATCACCCGCGACCGCATGTTCCTGAAGATGTCCCGCGAAGACTGGGACGCTGTGATCGAAACCAATCTGAACAGCATGTTCAATGTGACCAAGCAAGTGGTTGCCGACATGGTGGAAAAGGGCTGGGGCCGCATCATCAACATCAGCAGCGTGAACGGCGAAAAGGGCCAGGCGGGCCAGACCAACTACTCTGCTGCCAAGGCTGGCATGCACGGTTTCTCCATGGCTTTGGCGCAAGAGCTGGCCACCAAAGGCGTGACCGTCAACACCGTGAGCCCCGGCTACATCGGCACCGACATGGTCAAGGCCATCCGCCCTGACGTGCTGGAAAAGATCGTGGCCACCGTTCCCGTCAAACGCCTGGGCGAGCCCAGAGAGATCGCTTCCATCATTGCGTGGCTGGCGTCGGACGAAGGTGGCTACGCTACTGGCGCAGACTTCTCTGTGAACGGTGGCTTGCACATGGGTTGACCGCCGTACTGGCGCTGGAGACCTGCCTGTCCAGGTGTGAGCCTTCATCGCCAATGTGCGGATTGCGCGGAAATTCTTTTCCGAGCAACTCCTCAAAGCAAAAAGGGAGCGTGCTTGGCAGGCTCCCTTTTTTGTTTCAGTCTGGGTTGTGGCTTGAGTGAACAAGAACCTGGTGGCTTGTAGCAGTTTGCGCAACTTCAATAGACCGTCATATCCTGCCCATGAGCAGCAAGATGACCAGTATCAGCACCACCAGACCGATCCCCCCGCTGGGGCCGTACCCCCAAGAGCGGCTGTGACCCCATGTGGGCAGAGCGCCAATCAGGATCAAGATCAGGACGATTAGGAGAATCAGGGAAAGGGACATGGCACTTCCTCGGTGTGTTGAGATGAAGTGCATTGTGGGGGGGGGCCAGTCAATGCCCCGTGCAGGTAGCGAACCTGCTGCGGGGTCAGGGATTTCCCACAGATACCGAGCGACTATCCGCCCCTAGCCCCTGTGCCTGCCAACCAAATTTGGAGACCCCAGGGAAGTGCAAATCATGCACTTCCCTGCGTATCGCTCGTGGGCAGCCTATGCCTTAGGCGCCGCGTGTGATGGGCACGCCCGCGTCGCGGCCGTAGCTGCCGTACTTGCCCAGCTCCCACTTGGCAATGGCGTTGCGGTGCACTTCGTCCGGGCCGTCTGCAAAGCGCAGGGTGCGCGCACCGGCGTAGGCGTAGGCCAGGGGGAAGTCGTCGCACATGCCGCCGCCGCCGTGGGCCTGCATGGCCCAGTCGATCACCTGGCAGGCCATGCTGGGGGCTACCACCTTGATCATGGCGATCTCGGTCTTGGCCACCTTGTTGCCTGCCACGTCCATCAGCCAGGCGGCCTTCAGGGTCAGCAGGCGGGCCATGTCGATCTTGCAGCGGGCTTCGGCAATGCGCTCTTGCGTCACGGTTTGCTGGGCCACCGTCTTGCCAAAGGCTACGCGGCTGCTGGCGCGCTTGCACATCAGCTCCAGCGCGCGCTCGGCCAGGCCAATGAGGCGCATGCAGTGGTGGATGCGCCCGGGGCCCAAGCGCCCTTGAGCGATCTCGAAGCCACGGCCTTCGCCCAGCAGGATGTTGGAGACGGGCACACGCACGTTTTCAAACGTCATCTCCACGTGGCCGTGGGGTGCGTCGTCGTAGCCAAACACGTTGAGCGGGCGAATGATCTTGATGCCGGGGGTGTCAGCGGGCACCAGCACCATGCTTTGCTGCGAGTGCTTGGGCGCATCGGGGTCGCTCTTGCCCATGGTGATGAAGACGGCGCAGCGCGGGTCGGCCGCACCCGAGATCCACCACTTGCGGCCGTTGATGACGTATTCGTCGCCCTGGCGCTCGATGCGGGTTTCGATGTTGGTGGCGTCGCTGGATGCTACGGCCGGTTCGGTCATGGCAAAGGCGGAGCGGATCTTGCCTTCTAGCAATGGCTTGAGCCAGCGTGCCTTGTTCTCTTCACTGCCGTAGCGAGCAATGGTTTCCATGTTGCCAGTGTCTGGTGCTGAGCAGTTGAATACTTCGCTGGCCCATGGCACGCGGCCCATGATTTCTGCCAGGGGCGCATATTCCTGGTTGGTGAGGCCTGCGCCTGCGTAGCCTGAGGCGGCGGCGCTGTCCACCGGCAAAAACAAATTCCACAGGCCTGCGGCTTGGGCCTTGGGCTTGAGGTTTTCGATGGTGTTCAGTGCACTCCAGCGTTTTCCTGCAGCCGTGTTGGCCTGCAGCTCGGCCGTGTAGTCGGCTTCGGCTGGGTAGATGTGCTCGTCCATGAACTGGAGCAGTTTGGCCTGCAGTTCTTTGGTTTTGGGGGAGTAGTCAAAGTCCATGGGGTTCTCCGTGAAAAATCGGTCGTGTGGTTCTGTGGGGCAGGGTTAGCCGCGCTGGGCAAAAGACCAGGCCAGTTGCGCCATGGGGCGGGCCGTTTCGCCCGAGGCCTTGGCCTGCGCGCTGGAGGCGGTGCCTGCCTCCACCCGCTTGGCAATGCCCTGCAAGATGGCCGCGATGCGGAACATGTTGTAGGCCATGTAGAAGTTCCAGTCGGCCCGCAGTGCTTCGGGCGTGGCAATGCCAGTGCGCTCGCAGTAGCTGCGGATGTAGCTGTCTTCGTCCGGAATGCCCAGTGCGGCCAGGTCTTGCCCTGCAATGCCGCGCCCCAGTGCCGCCGGGATGTGCCAGCTCATGCAGTGGTAGCTGAAGTCAGCCAGGGGGTGGCCCAGGGTGGACAGCTCCCAGTCCAGCACGGCAATCACGCGGGGCTCGGTGGGGTGGAACATGAGGTTGTCCAGCCGGAAGTCGCCATGCACGATGGAGACCTGGCTCTCATCCCTGGCGCTCGCAGGCATGTGCGCGGGCAGCCATTCCATCAGCCGGTCCATCTCTTCAATGGGCTGGGTGATGGAGGCGACGTACTGCTTGCTCCAGCGTCCAATTTGGCGGTCGAAATAGTTGCCCGGCTTGCCGTAGTTGGCCAGGCCCCGGTCAGCAAACTTCACGGTGTGCAGCGCGGCAATCACGCGGTTCATTTCGTCGTAGATGGCACCGCGTTCGGTCGGCGTCATCCCGGGCAGGGATTGGTCCCACAGCACGCGGCCTTGCATGCACTCCATCACGTAGAAGGCGCGGCCAATCACCGATTCGTCTTCGCACAGCACATGCATGCGTGGCACGGGTACATCGGTGCCTTGCAGGCCGCTCATCACGGCGAATTCGCGCTCGATGGCATGGGCCGAAGGCAGCAGCTTGGCCACTGGGCCGGGCTTGGCACGCATCACGTAGCTGGCGCTGGGCGTGATGAGCTTGTAGGTGGGGTTGGACTGTCCGCCTTTGAACATCTCGACGGTCAGGGGCCCTTCAAAGCCTGGCATGTGGCGACCGAGCCAGCTGGTGAGCGCGGCAACATCGAAGGCGTGTTGTTCGGACACAGGGCGTGTGCCCACGAAGTGGTCAAAGTTGCTCATGTGAGGTTGGGTGTGTAGACGCGGCAAGGCTTTGCGGACGTGCAGCGCGCCGCATGCGGTGATATGAGAGGGGCGAGCCTGCCGCTGCAGGTGCGGCAGGTGTGGGGTGCGCAGGGTTTGCGCACGGAGAACACGGCGGTGACCGGAAGTGAACCTTCAGATGTCTGCTTCGGCAATGCGCATCAGAGCTTCGCGGTTGCGCACCACCAGGCCACCCGGCTCGATGCGAATCGCATCCTCGCGTTCCATGGCTTTGAGTTCCTGGTTCACCCGCTGGCGCGATGCCCCCAGCAATTGCGCTAGCTCTTCCTGGGCCAGTTGCAGGCCAATGCGCATCTCGCTGCCGTCCGACAAACTGGGAATGCCATAGCTGCGCACCAAGTGCACGAGCTGCTTGGCCAAGCGCGCCCGCAGGGGCAGGGTGTTGAGGTCTTCCACCAGCCCATAAAGCTGCCGAATGCGGCGTGCATGCAGGCGCAGCATGGCTTCGTAGAACTCGGTGTGCGCGGCCAGAATTTTCTTGAAGTCTGCCTTGGCCACGCAAAGAATGGTGGTGTCGCCGTGCGCGTAGGCATCGTGCGTGCGCCGATCCCCGTCGAAGATGGCTACGTCCCCAAACCAGATGCCCGGCTCCACATAGGTCAGCGTGATCTGCTTGCCCGAGATGGAGGTGGAGCTGACCCGCACCGCGCCGCGCGCGCAGGCAATCCACTCCTCGGGCGGATCGCCCCGGGCGGCTATGAGGCCGCCGTCCTTGAAGCGTTTGACGTATGCACATCGGAGGATGTCGTGTCGCAATGACGGAGAAAGGGATGAGAACCAGCGACCGGAATTGATCGCTTCACGTTCTTCGATGGTAAGAATCGGGTCGTCCATGGTCTGTCTTTTGGGTGACTGGAAACAGCTTCATTGTCGCGTGAGGGACCGGGCTATTCGCTCAGTGTTGTCACCTGTGTGTCTGTGCCTTGGGTGCTCAGCCTGCGACGTACAGGCGAAAAAAATGCCCTGGGCCGAGAGGGCGCAGGGCACAGGCCTTTACCAGCCTTGGCGGACTGGTAAAGGCGTTCACTCGTAGCGCGGCGCGCGCTTTTCCAGAAACGCTGCAATGCCTTCCCCCGCGTTCGGGTGGTGCAGGTTTTTGACGAAGTGATCGCGTTCACTGTTGAGGTGCTGGCTCAGCGTTTGGTGGGCGGCATCGCTCAGCAGTTCCTTGATGCTGGCCAAAGCGTTGGGAGCACGGTGGTTCAGGCGATCTGCCAGTTGCAGCGCTGTGCCCAGAGCATCGCCCGGATTGCTCAGGCGGTTGACCAGGCCCAGTGCATGCAGCCGCTCGGCGGTGATCTTGTCGCCACACATCAACAACTCGGTGGCCAGAGGGCGTGGAAGGGTGTGTGCCAGGCTCCAACTGGCGCCTCCGTCGGGCGACAGGGCCACGTTGCTGTAGGCCATCAAAAATACTGCATCGCGCGCCGCCACCACCATGTCGCAGGACAGTGCCAGCGAAAAGCCTGCGCCAGCCGCAGCGCCTTCCACCGCCGCGATGATGGGCTTGGGGTAGGTGCGGATGGTCTCAATCCATTGGTGCAGGCCTTCAATGCTCTGGGCTTGCACTTCGGGGGGCTGCTGGCGGTTGGACTGCAGGCGCTGCAGGTTGCCACCCGAGCAGAACATGCCGCCCGCGCCGGTGATGACCACGCTGCGCACATCGGGGCTGC
The DNA here is from genome assembly GCF_964021665.1 of uncultured Acidovorax sp. Lineage (NCBI taxonomy): Bacteria > Pseudomonadati > Pseudomonadota > Betaproteobacteria > Burkholderiales > Comamonadaceae > Acidovorax > uncultured Acidovorax sp. The sequence goes on along the minus strand of NZ_CAXIAK010000057.1, from coordinate 16,108 downwards.
GCTCGGCCACATTGAGCGCTTCGATGCACGCCGCGCCCATGGAGGGCTCCATCGCATTGCGCAGACCGGGGTTGCTCAGGGTCAGTACCAGCGTCTGGCCTTCACTGGTGCTCAGCAGTTGGGCGGGCATGGATTCAGCTTTCTTCGACGTGGGTCAGGCTCAGGCCGATGGCGCCCCGCCGGCGCAGCCAGGGGCTGGGGCGGTAACGGGTGTCGCCGTACACGGTCTGCATGTTGAACAGCACTTCCAGGATATTGGTGGGACCCCAGCGGTCGCCCATGGCCAAAGGCCCCAGCGGGTAGCCCAGGCCCAGGGTGACGGCGGTTTCCAGATCCTTGGGTGAGCAAATGCCTTGCTGGCAGATATCTGCCGCGATGTTGACGATGGTGGCCACCACGCGCTGGGTGACAAAACCACCGCTGTCACGGATCACGCTCACCGGCTTGCCATCGCGGGCAAACAGGGCGTGCGCGGCGTTGCGAATGTCCACGCGCGTGGCCGGGTTGGTGGCCAGCACGCGCCGCTTGGTGGCGGCTTCTTCCACCAGCATGTCGATGCCAATGGTGCGGGCCGGGTCCAGCCGTTCGACCACCGCCACGGTGGTCACATCAAACCCCAGGGGGGCTACCAAGGTGATGGCAGTGGGTGAGGGCGATGCACCCGTCTCGATGGTGGCGCCCAGGTCCTTGAGCAACTGGTACAGCTCCATGCGTCGCGACGCTCGGGGCGAGACCCACACGGGCGGTATGTCTTGCACCACCGGGACAGGCGGCTCTGCGGGCACCTGGGCCACACCGTTTTCGTAGCGATAGAAGCCATCTCCCACTTTCTTGCCCAGCACCCCGCCTGCCAGCCGTTGTGCCGTGATGACGCTGGGGCGAAAGCGCGGCTCTTCGTAATACTGGTGGTAAATGGATTCCATCACGGGGTGCGACACGTCCAGTGCCGTCAGGTCCATCAACTCGAAGGGCCCGAGCTTGAAACCCACTTGGTCGCGCAGGATGCGGTCAATGGTGGCGAAGTCGGCCACGCCCTCGCTGACGATGCGCAGTGCCTCGGTGCCAAAACCACGCCCGGCGTGGTTGACGATGAAGCCCGGTGTGTCTTGCGCTTGCACCGGGGTGTGCCCCATTTCGCGGGCGTAGGCTGTGAGGGCCTGGCACAGGGCTGGATCGGTCTTGAGGCCTGCCACCACCTCTACCACCTTCATCAGCGGCACGGGGTTGAAGAAATGGAAACCGGCCAGTCGTTCGGGTTGCTGCAGCGCGGCTGCAATGGCCGTCACAGACAGGGAAGAAGTGTTGGTTGCCCACACCACGTTGGCTGGCAGGGTGCGCTCCAACTCTGCGAAGAGTGCTTGCTTGACCTCAAGACGCTCCACCACCGCCTCAATCACCAGTTGGCAAGACCCGAGATCAGCCAAAGTGTTGGCAATTTGCAACTGTTGATTCCAGGCCTGGACTTGCTCCTCTGTCACGCGGCCTTTGGCGGCGAGTTTGGCCCATTGCTGCTGGATGGCTTGCCTGGCTTTGTCTGCTGCGCCGGGCTTGGAATCAAGCAGCCAGACGTGACTGCCCGCTTGTGCCGCAATCTGCGCTATGCCTTGGCCCATGGCCCCCGCGCCCACCACGGCGATGCTGGAAAAATGAATTTTCATAGCGCGATTATGGCTGCGGCCCTGCGTTGCCACTTATGTGCAAGAATCCAACGAACCAAGAACAAAATTAATTGTGAAACTCCGTAACAACATCCTTGGAGCCGGTCTGTGGGCTATCGCAGCCGGTGCTTCAGCGCTTTCCCTTGGGGCAAGCAGGGGAGCTGTGGTCCTGGGTAGTTCGCTCGACCTCACTTTTGATGTGCAGCCAGATACTGGCTCGGACGTGGCTTCTTCTTGTGTTGCTGCTACGGTGAAGTCGGGCGATGCGCAATTGAGCGAATCGAAGGTCTTTGTCACGCCCTTGCCAGAAACCAGCGGACGTACCGGCGTTCGTGTGCAAGCCTCTGTCGCTATCGACGAGCCCATTGTCCAGGTCACCCTGACAGCGGGCTGCGCGGGCCGGGTGACGCGCACCTACATTTTCTTTGCAGACCCTCCGCAGACGGCACCGCGCAGCGTTGCAGTTCCTGGGCCGCAAGCGACGGTGACCACTCCATCGCGCATCGCAGCACCGACAGCGGTGGATGTGCCCGTCTCAAATTCCGCCCCACAGGGTAGCAGCGCCACCGTTCCGCGCCCTGCGCCCCCCAAGGCGGCATCTGCGCCCGCTGTGGCGCGCAAAGAAGCGCGTGTTTCCCCGCGTCCATCGGTAGTCAAGCAGGCTGCGCCCCGGGAGCCTGCGCGCTCTCGGCTGGTGATGGAGCCTTTGGATGCCTGGCTTGAAATGCCGCTGGCCCTGCGTACCACGCCGGAACTGCCACAAGCCCCCGCATCAGAAACTTCACCCCAGCGGGAGCAAGCGGCTGCGTTGTGGCGTGCCTTGAATCAGGATCCCCAGACATTGGCGCAGCAGGAAGCAGCCCTGCGTAAGCTGGAAACCGAATTAACCCAGTTTCGCGCCAGCGCGAGCCGTAACCAGGCCGCGACCGCTGAGTTGCAAAGGCAGGTGCATGAGATGGAGGCTGATCGCCTTCCCTCGTGGATGGTCTACGGCTTGGGTGGCGCGCTGGCCGTGGCCCTGGGCTTGTGCGGATGGTTGTGGCGCCGCTCTGACCGGGCGGCATCCAAGTCCGAACGTTCATGGCGTGAAGCCGTGGCGGTCAGCAGCCGAAGGGCTGACGAGCCAAGTGTGGTCGATCTGGAAACTGTGGAAGAGGTGGTTGCACCGCCTACAGACCGCTGGGGTCGTCCTCTGACCCCTGCTGCGACCCCGCCCGTGGCTGCGCCCATGCCTGTAGTGCAGGCGGTAGCGTCAGAAAATGCGGCCGAGCCCGGTGAAGTCTCGCTGGAGGACGCTGGTTTTGAACCGGCCCCCACGGCTGCACCAGCAGCGCAGGCACCACTGCACCACATCATTAATCCAGAGGAGCTGTTCGATATTCAGCAGCAGGCAGAGTTTTTCGTGTCCGTGGGCGAACACGACCAGGCCGTGGAGGTGTTGCGCCAGCACATTGCCCAGCATGAGGAAACCTCGCCGGTGGCGTACCTGGATTTGTTGCGCCTGAACCGTACCTTGAGCCGTGCTGCAGATTTCAACGCCCTGCGCCAGCAGTTCATGCACCATTTCAATGCGCATGTGCCGGAGTTCTCGGCGTTTGACCGCCTGGGCAAGCCGCTGGACCAGTACCTGGAAGCCCTGGCTGAAATCGAGGCCGAGTGGAGCTCTCCCAACGTGCTCCATGTGCTGGAGAAGCATATGTTCTACCGGCCCGGTGATACGCGCAAGGCGCCCTTTGATCTGGCTGCCTTTGATGACCTGCTGCTACTGTTGGCGATTGCGCAGACGACGCCATCGAGTGCGCGGGGCGCACCACCTCCGCGCAAACGTACCACGCCGCATCCACAGACTTTTGAGGCCGCAGCCGCGCATGCCTTGAGTTCGCTGACACCGCTGGACCACACGCCAGACTTCCCTCTGGACTCGCTGGCAGCGGCTCTTGAGTTTGGCTTTGAGCCGCCCGCACCGCGTGCGGAAGCTGCGGTGGACGAGAACAAGCTGACATCTCAGGAGCCCAAGCCGGTAGAGCAGCCTCCTGCATCAGCTTCTGCTGTCGGCTCGAGAGGTGCAAAGTACCAATCGTCCGTCGCGCTGGACATCGATTTGTCTGAGCCCGTTCCCATCACCATCAGTGATTTGCCAGCTGTTCTGGTAACGCCGCCGCCAGCCCCTGGCACACCGATTGGGTTCGGGTCTTCCAACGATCTGATGGAGTTGAGCTTGGAGCTGGAGCCGCTCAAGCCCACTGATAAGAAGCCCTGAGCGGGTTGTTGGAGGGGTTGCGCAACCCCGCTTTCCGATGCCGCAGCAGGAGTCTTGCGTTGACGCGGGCGGAAATATCAACAACCCCGCCCGCAGGTCACTCAACCTCGCATAGCTGCCATCAGGCTCGCTGCAGCTTCTTCAGGCTGGTCGGCATTGACCAAGGCGCGCACTACCGCGATGGAGCCGACCCCGGTGGCCAATACCTCGGCAAATTGTTCTTGCCCTATCCCGCCGATGGCAACTTGGGGGTAGCTCTTCATGAGCTTGGCATAAGCCGCCAGCCGCCCCAGCCCTTGCGGTGCCGTCGCCATTTTTTTCAGCGTCGTAGGGAACACAGCGCCCATGGCGATGTAGCTGGGGCCCACTGCATCGGCGCGCACCATCTCGGCATACCCATGGGTGCTGACGCCCAGCCGCAGGCCTGAATCGCGCAGGGTCTGCAGTTCTTCGGGAGTGAGTGCGTCCAGGTCTTCCTGCCCCAGGTGCACACCGTAGGCCCTGGCGGCAATGGCTTCCCGCCAGTGGTCGTTGATGAACAGCAGGGCGGGGGTGCCCGCCACTGCAGCCACGGCTTTGCGCACTTCCTGGGCAATCGCTACAGCGTCATCCGACTTGTAGCGCAGCTGTACCGTGGGCACGCCCGCATGTGCCATGCGGCCCACCCAGTCGGCATTGGGCAACACGGCATACAAGCCGAGTGCCTGGGGGCAGGTGACAAAGGCACTGGTCCGTGGTGTAGTTTGCAAGCCATAGTCGCGTGGGTCACTGGGCCAGAGTGCTGCGTCGAACTGACCGGTGCGCGTGGATTGAGCAAGCCAGGCACGGGCAAGGCACTCTGCGTCGTGGGCGATGAAGCCTAGCTGGCTGCAGGCGTGCAAAGCGGCCAGGTACACAGGATCGTTACCTGTGGGCTCTGGGGGCTGCAGCGGTTCAAACCCCGCAAACGTTGCTGCGTGCAAGCTCTGGATGGATTGGGCCATGGCGGCCGTGGTGGCATCAAGCATGTTGGTCGTGGTGCCAGAAGGGCGTGCCCAGCACGGGGGTGCTGGGCTGGGCGGAGTCCTGTGCGGTCATGGCGCCTGCGCGGTAGGCAGCCCGGCCAGCCTGCACCGCATCGGCAAAAGCACCGGCCATGGCCACGGGGTCTTGCGCCAGGGCCACGGCCGTGTTCAGCAGCACACCGTCATAGCCCCATTCCATGACCTGGCACGCGTGGGAGGGCAGGCCCAGGCCTGCATCCACCAGCAGTGGCACGCTCAGCCGCTCACGCAAGGTTTGCAGCGCGTAGGGGTTCACAGGGCCGCGACCGGTGCCAATGGGCGCAGCCCAGGGCATGACGGCCTGGCAGCCGACATCGACCAAGCGTTGGCACAGCACCAGGTCTTCGGTGCAGTAGGGCAGCACCTGAAAGCCTTCTTTGATGAGGTGCTCGGCCGTGCTCACCAGGTTCAGCGTGTCGGGCTGCAGGGTGTAGTCGTCGCCGATCAGTTCCAGCTTGATCCACGGGGTGTTGAACACCTCGCGGGCCATCTGGGCGGTGGTGATGGCTTCCTGGGCGCTGTGGCAGCCCGCGGTATTGGGAAGCACGGGCACATTGAGCTTGCGCAGCAGCTCCCAGAAGCTGGCGCCACTTTCGGCTGGGTTGCTGCCCTGGCGGCGCAGCGAGGCGGTGACCATGGCGGGCTGGGCGCGTTCGACGGCGGCCTCAAGCACAGCAGGCGAGGGGTACCGGGAGGTCCCCAGCAGCAGGCGGCTGGTGAAGGTGTGGCCGTAAAGGACCAGCGAATCTGGAGAGGTAAGAGCGGTCATGGGTTGTTGGGGCGTCAGCCGCCCGTCACAGGGGAGATGATTTCTACGCGGTCGCCCGGCTGCAAAGCGTGTGCTGCGTAGCGCGTGTTGGGCACAAAGCTGGTGTTGACAGCGACAGCGAAGGGCGGCCGGGCCTGGATGGCGGCCACGGCATCGGTCACGGTGGCGCCTTCCGGCAGTTCGTAAGGATGGTTGTTGATGAAAATCTTCATGCCAATGCGCTGGCTGCCTGAACGGCGGGGGCCGGTTGCCCCAGCAGTTCAAGCCGCAGATCAAATCGTTTTGAAAGCTGCGATTGTCCTGTGTTCAGAATTTCCAGGGTGACGTCCAGCATTGCCGGAGAAATCATGAAGCCGTGCCGGTACATGCCATTGACCTCCAGCACGCGCGGCTGGGGCTGGCGAATGGCGGGCAGGTTGTCGGGCAGGGTGGGGCGGCACTGGGTGCGAATTTCGAGAATGCGCGCCTCGGCAAAGCCAGGGTGCACGGCATATGCTGCGCTCAGCAGCTCCAGCGTCGATCGCACGCTGGCGGGCGACAGGTCGTCGGACTCGATCTCGGTGGCGCCAATCACAAACACATGGTCTTGTTTGGGCGCCAGGTAGATGGGGTAGCGGGGGTGCACCAGTCGGGTGGGGCGCTGCAGGGTGACATCGGGTGCGTACAGGCGCACCACCTCGCCTCGCACACCGCGCAGGTCTTTCCAGTCCTGGCGAGCGCCCAGGCCCCGGCAGTCCAGCACCCAGTCGGGTTGCCCTGGCGTGCCCGGTGCAAAGGCCTCGGGCGTGCGGGGTGCATTCCAGTGCATCTGCACACCCAGCCGTGTCATTTCGGCGAGCAGGCTGGTCAGCAACTGGCGGTTGTCCAGCTGGCCTTCGCCGGGCAGATACAGGCCGTGGTTGAAGCGCTCTGCCAGTGTAGGCTCTGCTTGCGCCAGAGCAGCGCTGTCCAGCTTTTGCAGTGGCGGCAGGTCTGGGGTGGTTTGCTGGTTGGCTTCCAGCACGCGCGTAAAGCGTTGGGCCTCCGCAGCGTCTTGGCGGTGCCAGACGATCAAGGTGCCCGCCTGCTGAAAGAACACCGGCTCGGTCAGCGACGCAATCAACTGCTGCCAGCGCGGCAGCGCGTAGTGGCCCATGCGCACCACGCCCGGCTCGGTGATGGCGGATTCGGCCAGCGGCGCCAGCATGGCGGCGGCCACCGTGGCGGCCGATTGTTCTGCCTGGGGGCTGCCTGCGTCGTAAATCTCAACCCGGTGGCCCTGGCGTGCCAGCTCCACGGCGAGCAGGCGGCCCATGAGGCCGGCGCCCAGAATTGCGAAGGATGAAGGGGAAAGTGACATAGGGGTCCGTCTGGCGTCCGTCTGTAAAAAGGCAACAGTGGACAAAACGGAGGGCGCAGCGCCGTTGGTGGAAACTCCCCACGCCAGCATGACCTGGATCGGGTAGCGGGGCGCAGTGCAGCGTGGCTGCGGGCCCCAGGGTATTTCTCAGTCACACACCGCTGAAGCGGCAGGACACCCCTGTTTCGTCCGGAAAAAACAATTACAGCACATCCCCTTTTGGCGCGGCTTGACCTGGCGCATAGGCCATAATTTTTGCCATGACTTCCTCTTCTACAGGGCTCCACGCGGGCCGTCCACACGCACGCGTGTTGCCCAGTGACGCGCGCGTGTCATCCCGTTACGCACGCGTGTTGTCGATTGCCGGCTCAGACAGCGGCGGCGGCGCAGGCATCCAGGCCGATCTCAAAACCTTCAGCGCCCTGGGCTGCTACGGCATGACGGCCATCACCGCCATCACCGCGCAAAACACCTGCGGCGTCACGGGCATCCACGGCGTGCCGCCCGACATGCTCAAGGCCCAGATCGATGCCGTGGTGCAAGACATTGGCGTGGATGCGGTCAAGATTGGCATGCTGCATTCGCCCGACGTGGTGCGCGTGGTGGCCGATGCCATTTGCGCCTACCAGCTGCCCCATGTGGTGCTGGACCCGGTGATGGTGGCCACCAGTGGCGACCGACTGATTGCGCAGGAGACTGTGGGCGTGCTGGTGAGTGAGCTGTTCCCGCTGGCCGAGGTGATCACGCCCAACCTGGACGAAGCGGGATGGCTGCTGGGCCGCAGCCTGCAAGACGCCGATGCGCTGGAGGCCGCCGCGCAAGACCTGCGTGCGCTGGGCGCGCAGGCGGTGTTGCTCAAAGGCGGGCACTTGCCCGGCGATTGGGTGGTGGATGTGCTGTCGATGCCCGGTGCACCGCAAGCGCACAAGCTTCAGTCGCCGCGCATTGCCACGCACAACGGGCATGGCACCGGGTGCACGCTGTCGTCCGCCATTGCTGCCCACCTGGCGCTGGGGCTGCCGCTGCAGCAGGCGGTGGAGCAAGCCCGCAGCTACATCCTGGGCGCAATTGCCGCCGGAGCCGATGTGACCACGGGGCGCGGCCATGGGCCGCTGAACCACGGCTACGCACCCATCGCGCAGCGGGTGTTTGAAAATTCTTAATCATTTCGGCCGCTAGCGCTTATGGAGAAAGCGCTGGCAGCTCATATTTTGATAGCAATCAGCGCGCCTTGGGCCGGGTGGCCCAGGCCACAGCAAAGCTGAACGCCAGTGCTGGCAAGGCCGATCCAGCGCCCGGCAACACCTTGGGTGCCAGGTGGTACACCGCAATGCCCGCCAGCCACAGGGCGACGGGCAAGGCGTTCACCACCCGGGCCTGTGCCAGCAGCGTGGGGGCATGGGTGCCAAAGGCCAGGCGGCCCAGGATGACGCCGAAGAGCGGCACGAACACCGAGCTGAGCAGCAGCAGGAAGGGCTCCAGGCTGTGCATGGGCAGCACCAGGGCCAGGCCCGTGCACAGGGCGGCCACTGCCAGCCCCCAGCGGCGAATGCTCCAGCGCGGCAGCAGGCTGTGGGCCGACACTGCGCCCGAATACGCATCGCCATAGGCGTTGTCCACCTCGTCGATCAGGATCAGCGACAGCGCAATCAGCCCGCCCTGCGCCAGCAGCAGCGCCTGCACCAGGTCGGTGGAAGGCAGCGTCAACGCCACCAGCACGCCCAGGCTGTAGCACCACATATTGGCCAGCGCATAGCCCAGCCAGGTACCGCGCAGCGCAGCGCCGCCGCTCTTGCCGTGGCGGGCGTAGTCGGCCACCAGCGGCAGCCACGAGATGGGCATGGCGATGACCAAATCCAGCGCGGGCAGCACGCCCATGCCGCCAGCGCCCTGGCGGTTCCACAGCGCGCTCAAGCCCTGGGCCTGCGCCAGAGATACAAACTGCCAGCTTAGCCACAGCAGCGACAGCACCACCAGGGGCAGAGCCACGCGGGCGATCAGCTTGCGCACCAGTTGCACCATCGACCCGCTGATGAGCAGCATCACCACGCCGCCCCACAGCAGCGTGGCCAGCACGGGCCAGTGGGCCCCTTGCAGGCTGCCTGACTGCTGCCCAATGGCCACGGTGGCATCGCGCATCACCACCAGCTCAAACGTGCCCCAGCCCACCAGTTGGACGATGTTCAGCACGATGGGCAGGCTGGCAAAGCCCCGGCCATACACCGCATGCATCAGCCCCGCGCTGGCCAGGCCGCTGTCGCAGCCCAGCTTGGCCACCCAGCCCAGCAGCCCGGCGCCCAGCAGCGAGCCCGCCACAATTGCCCACAAGGCCTCCTGGGTGCCCAGCGCGGGCATCAAATAGGCGCCGACCTGCATGACCAGCAGACCCACGCCCAGGCTGAACCAGAGCGAGGCGTGGTCGTGCCACTGAAAGACGCGGCGATCGGCAGACACGGGCACCAGGGCCTCGTTGACTGCCGATGGTTGGGCTGCCGATGGGGCAGGGTGGTGGGGTGACGTCATGCAAAAGCTCCGCAGCGGTCTGTTCAATCAGATAAGAACAGCGCAAGGGAGTAACGCCCGCCCTGGCGCTGCCCGGTGCGGGCATGGCTGCGGCGTAACGGCTTCCCTGCGCGAGGATGATCTCGGGCCTCAGTCTTGGTGACTGGGGCGCAATCAGGTTCAAAGGGACTCTCTCAGCCTGCGGCTTGCGCTGCAGACACCCCTAGCTTCCAACGGTGACAAAGGTGCACCGCGGGCGGGTTGGATTGTAGGTCTATGCCGCTGCGGACTCAGGCAGGGCTTCAGTCACGGGCCACTGCAGGCGCAGTCGGCTTTCAAAGTGGTGCTCTTGCCCGGTCAGCGGGTCGGTAAAGCGCAGCGACCGGGCCAGCAGCTGCAAGGGGCGCGAGTAGTCGCCTTCGGGCGGGTCGTTCACCTCGGGGTAGAACGGGTCGTTGCGCAGTGGCAGGCCCAGCGCGGCCATGTGCACGCGCAGCTGGTGGCGTTTGCCGCTGATGGGCTCCAGCCGGTACAGCGCCCAGGGGCCTTGCACGGCCTGCACGGCCATGTGCGTGTGACTGTTGGGCTCGCCGGGCACCTCTTGCATGCGAAAGAACTGGGGGGATTCCTCCATGCGGCTGCGGTGTTCACGCGGAAAGGGGATGTCAGCATTCCAGGGCGCCACGGCGTAGTAGGTCTTGGCCATGCTGCGCTCTCTGAACAAGGCCTGGTACGCGCCCCGCGTGCGCGGCTGCACCGAGAACAGCACCAGCCCCGCCGTGTCGCGGTCGATGCGGTGCAGGGGCGATAGATCTGGCAGGCCCAATTGCCGCTTCAGCCGCACCAAGAGCGACTGCTGCACGTAGCGCCCCGTGGGCGTGACGGGCATGAAATGCGGCTTGTCGGCCACCAGCAGGTGCTCGTCCTGGTACAGCACCTCGTGTTCAAAGGGCAGTTCAGGCTCGCCCGGCAGATGGCGGTAATAGAAGAGGCGCACGCTGCCTTTGACCACCTGCTCGGGGCGCGCAGGCTGGCCCTGCGCATCCACCACATCACCCGCCAGCATGCGCGCCAGCCATTCATCGCGGCCCACCACAGGCAGGTGGGCGGCAAGCCTGTCGAGCAATGGGGCTGCATGGTGCATGGGCAGCACCACGCAACTGGGGCTCACGCCATCGCGCATGGGCAGGGGAGTTTCGGTGTGGCGAGGGGGGCTCAAAGTATCGAGGCGACAGGGATGGGGACGAGCAGGGAAGCCTGAAAAGAATAGCACTGCAACCCGCCCTCTGGTGGGCCGTGGTGGTGCGCGGAGACCTCACCTGTCCAATCTGTGAGAATGATTTTTGCTATGAAATTAGTAGCTTCCAGCGCTTTTACAGAAAGTGCTGGAGGCTCAAAACATCCATCATTCAAGGGCGGTGCCTTGATCGGGGATGCCCGGGTTCAGCAGCGCACGCACATGCTCCGCCAGCCGCTGCACGGTCAAGGGGGCGCAGCCCTCGGCGTGGTTGCTGATGGTGACGTAGGCGTTCTGGCCTCTCCCGGTGATGCCAACGATCACCTTGGCCAGGGCTTCGTGCGTGGCGGGGTCCAGGTCGTGCAGCCGGTCGTAGGGGGCGTAGCGCTTTTCCGCATCTTCGTGGCCGTAGGGGCCATGCACTTCGTTCAGGTTCCAGCGGCACACCAGGGGCGTGGGCCACAGCGCCCGCAGCAGCGGCAATTGGTCTGCCAGTGGTGGCAGCTTGGGGTGCAGGCCCAGGCAGTAGGTGGCGCCAGCGTTGCGCAGCACGGCGGCAAATTCGGGCGTGAGCCACTCTGGGTCACGCACCTCCACGGCAATCACCCCATCGGGTGCCCGGCCGGCCAGGGCTGGCAGGGCCTGCAGCAGCGTGCGCAGCTGCTCCAGCACCTGCGGCATGCGGTCCAGCAGCGCCATCGGCAAGGGGCTGATCTGGAACACCAGTGCGCCGACTTTGCTGCCCAGGCCTTCCAGTGCAGGCTCTACAAATTCGCGCAGCGCCAGTTCGGGGTTCAGAAACGCGGGGTTGGGCTCGCGGCCCCGGCCGTCTTCGGTGCGCACCAGCGCGTCTGTCACCAGGCTGGGGGCTTTGACCACAAAGCGGAAGTCCTCGGGCACCTGCTCGGCGTAGCGCTGGTATTGGCTGACGGTGAGCGGCCGGTAAAAGTTACGGTCCAGGCTCACGGTGCGCAGCAGAGGGTGGGCTGCATAGGCCGCCAAACCTTGCTTGGACAACTGCGGTGCCTCGTATACGGCATCCCACACCAGACCATTCCAGGCCGGGTAAGTCCACGACGACGTACCCATGCGCAACTGCGGCGGCAGCGCCTGGGCCAAGGCATGCAGCGCATCATCCTGAGGTGCCGGGCGCACCTTCAGCCCCTGGCCGCGCTTGGCGGGGGCGGCGTCGGCGGGGCCAGAGGCAGGCGGCGGCGCAGGTGGGGCGGGCGGTGCGCCAAACAGGTCGTCTTGCAAAGGCAAAGCAGTCAACAACGGGGGGAAGGGGTGGGGATGTTAGCCCCGCTCAGGCCTGTGGCAAACTCCCGCGCTTCGCGTTTTGTTCGTTTGAGTATCAGAGAGTTTGCCCACACATGCAGCAGATCATTCGGCAACTGGCCGCAGAAATCAAAGTAGGGGAGCAGCAGGTCCGCGCTGCCGTCGAGTTGCTGGACGGTGGTGCCACGGTGCCCTTCATCGCGCGCTACCGCAAGGAAGTGACTGGCGGCCTGGACGATATCCAGCTGCGCGAACTGGAAGCCCGCCTGTCGTACCTGCGCGAACTGGACGAGCGCCGCGCTGCGGTGCTCAAGAGCATTGATGAGCAAGGCAAGCTGACCGATGCCCTGCGCGCCGCCATTGCTGCCGCGCCCACCAAGCAGGAGCTGGAAGACATCTACCTGCCCTTCAAGCAAAAGCGCCGCACCAAAGGCCAGATGGCCCGCGAATTCGGCATCGAGCCGCTGGCCGACAAGCTGTTTGCCGACCCCACGCTCGACCCCGCCGCAGAGGCAGTAGCCTTCATCCGCCCACCCGAGGTGCTGGACGACGGCAAGACCGGCGCCGATTTCTCGACCGTGCCTGCCGTGCTGGACGGCGTGCGCGACATCTTGAGCGAGCGCTGGGCTGAAGACGCCGCCCTGGTGCAAAACCTGCGCGAGTGGCTGTGGGCCGAAGGCCTGCTGCGCTCCAAAAAGGTGGAGGGCAAGAACGAGAACGACCCCGAAGTTTCCAAATTCCGTGACTATTTTGAATACGACGAGCCCATTGGCCGCGTGCCTTCGCACCGGGCGCTGGCCGTGTTCCGCGGTCGTGGTCTGGAGATTCTGGAAGCCAAGCTGGTGCAACCGGTGGAGCCAGAACCCGGCAAGCCCAGCCTTGCCGAAGGCAAGATTGCACTGCACCTGGGCTGGAGCCACCAGGGCCGCAAGGCCGATGACCTGATCCGCAAGTGCGTGGCCTGGACCTGGCGCGTGAAGCTGAGCCTATCCACCGAGCGCGATCTGTTCACCCGCCTGCGCGACGAGGCCGAAAAAGTCGCCATCAAGGTGTTTGCCGACAACCTGCGTGACCTGCTGCTGGCCGCACCCGCCGGCCCGCGCGTGGTGATGGGCCTGGACCCCGGCATTCGCACCGGCGTGAAAGTGGCGGTGGTGGATGCCACCGGCAAGCTGGTGGACACCGCCACGGTGTACCCGCACGAGCCCAAACGCGACTGGGATGGCTCGCTGTTCACGCTGGCCAAGCTGTGCGAAAAGCACGGCGTGAACCTGATTGCCATTGGCAACGGCACGGCCAGCCGCGAAACCGACAAGCTGGCCGCTGACCTGATCAAGATGGCCGCCAAGGCCGACCGCGCCATTGAGAAAGTGGTGGTGAGCGAGGCGGGTGCCTCGGTTTATTCCGCCAGCGAATACGCCAGCCAGGAAATGCCCGATGTGGACGTGAGCCTGCGCGGCGCGGCCTCCATCGCCCGCCGTCTGCAAGACCCGCTGGCCGAGCTGGTGAAGATTGACCCCAAAAGCATTGGCGTGGGCCAGTACCAGCACGATGTGAACCAGAGCGAGCTGGCCCGCACCCTGGGCACGGTGGTGGAAGACTGCGTGAACTCGGTGGGTGTGGACCTGAACACGGCCAGCGTGCCGCTGCTCTCCCGCGTGTCGGGCCTGTCGGCCAGCGTGGCCAAGGCCGTGGTGCGCTGGCGCGAGGCCAATGGTGCGTTCAAAAACCGCAAGCAGCTGATGGACGTGGCCGGCCTGGGCGCCAAAACTTTTGAGCAGAGCGCGGGCTTTTTGCGCATTCGTGGCGGTGACAACCCGCTCGACATGACCGGGGTGCACCCCGAAACCTACCCCGTGGTCGAGCAGATCATGGAAAAGACGGGCAAGCCCGTGGCCGAGCTGATGGGCCGGGCTGACATGCTCAAGACCCTGAAGCCCGAGCTGTTCGCCAACGAGAAGTTTGGCGTCATCACCGTCAAGGACATTCTGGGCGAGCTGGAAAAGCCCGGCCGCGACCCGCGTCCCGACTTCAAGGTGGCCCGCTTCAACGACGGCGTGGAAGACATCAAGGACCTGAAGGAAGGGATGATTCTGGAAGGTACCGTGAGCAACGTGGCCCAGTTTGGCGCGTTTGTGGACCTGGGTGTGCACCAGGATGGCCTGGTCCACGTGAGCCAGCTCGCGCACAAGTTTGTGAACGACGCCCGTGAAGTGGTCAAGACCGGCGACATTGTTCGCGTCAAGGTCATGGAAGTGGATGTGGAGCGCAAGCGCATCGGCCTGTCGATGAAGCTGGATGCCGCCCCCCGCCAGTCGGGCGACCGCGGCCCGCGCGACAACCGCTTTGAAGGTGCAGGGCGCGGCTACCAGCAGCCCCAGCGCCGGGCGCCAGAGCCCGCGCAGCAATCGGCCATGGCCTCGGCGTTTGCCAAATTGCAACAGGCCAAGGGGCGCTGAAGGCGCGGCGGGCGTTTCGCTCACCGCTGCCGGGGTGGCGCGGCCATAATCGCCGCAACCACCACCGACGCGCCCCCTGAACCATGGAGCTGAACGCACTGCTAGGCCAACCCGTGGCGCTGCCAAGCCTGCCGCGCACGGTGGCGTTGCTGATGAACGAGCTGGCGCAGCGCGAGCCCAGTTTGCGTCGGCTGAACCTGCTTTTTGGTTCAGACCCGGTGCTCGCCGCGCGCCTGCTGGAGCTGGCCAACGCACCCGCGCACCAGCTGACCCGCCAGGTGGCGGGCATTTCTGAAGCCCTGGTGCTGCTGGGCAGCGCCCCGCTGCAAACGCTGGTGTCGTCTGCCACGCTGGGCACGGCGGCCCGTGCGGTGCCGGGCATCAACCTGCAGCAGTTCTGGCGCTACAGCCTCCACACTGCCAAGCTGGCCCGTTCACTGGCCGGTGTGGTGTTCCAGAACCCCACGGCCGCGTACACCGCTGGCTTGCTGCATGGTTTGGGTGAATTGCTCATTCACCTGGGCAACCCGCAAAAGGCGCAGTCGATGAACACCTTGGTGCTACCGCTGGACATGCGCCGGGGCAAGATCGAGCAACGCATCCTGGGCTACAGCTACAGCCATGTTTCAGCGGCGCTGGCCCAGCGCTGGCTGCTGCCCCAGGTGGTGGTGGATGCCTTGCAGTACCAGGCTGCGCCTTTTGAGAACACAGCCTACGAGCCACTGGCCGGAGTGATCCACCTGGCTGCGTGGCGCGTACGCGGCCGCGAGGCAGGGCTCTCTGAGCGCGAACTGGCGGTGACTTTTCCGGGCGAGATCGGCCTGATGCTGGGCCTGGACATTGACATGGTGCTGCAGCAAGACCCCATCGACTGGACGGTGCGCCCCGACGCCGCAGACTACCTGGTCTGACGCTCGCGCCCGCCGCGCGCGGGCTGCTGCGCTGCGACAATCGGCGCGATGAAAGCACTGCGAATCCACGCTGGCCCACTGGCCTACCAACACCTGGCCCAGCGCGGCCTGCAGCCGTCTGATGTCGGGGTGGTGCCCGCCGCAGCCGGTGGGCCCAAGGGGCTCATCCTGGGGCCGCTTGACCGGTTTTTGTTTGGCCAGTGGTTGCCGCAATCTGCCCAGCCGGTGCACCTGGTGGGTGCGTCGATTGGCGCGTGGCGCATGGCCACCGCTTGTCTCAATGACCCGGTGGCAGCCCTGCAGCGCCTGGAAGACGCCTACGTGCGCCAGCACTACGAGGTGCCGCCGGGCAAGAAGCGCCCCCCCGCATCGCAGGTGAGCGAGCAGTTTGGGCAAAACCTGCAAAGCTTTTATGCCGGACGGGTGGACGAGGTGCTGCAGCACCCCCGCTACCACTTGCATGTGATTGCAGCGCGTGGCCGCCATGTGCTGGGGCGGGAACACCCGGTGGCTACGCCACTGGGCTACCTGGGCGCATTCTTCAGCAACACCGTGCACCGCAAGGCACTGGGCGCTTGGCTGGAGCGGGTGGTGTTCTCCGGGGTCTCCTCGTTTTCAGTGCAATAAGTGACGGTACGCAAAGCTAGCACTG
>NZ_CAXIAK010000056.1:0-23238 GCF_964021665.1 uncultured Acidovorax sp. | reverse complement strand
GCCAGCTCGATCTGGCGGTGCTGTTCGACACCCAGCCCGCGCGCCGCTGGACCGTGCTGCCGCTGCTGGAGGAGCGCCTGTTCCTCATCCGCTCGGCCCAGCGCGGCGTGCGCAAACCAGCCCTGCGGCGCAAGGTGGCGCTGGCGCAACTGGGCGATGAACCCCTGATATTGCCCACCGGCCCGCACGGGCTGCGCAGCCGCCTCGACACCGCCTTCGCACAGGCCCGCGTGACCCCGCGCCTGGCCATGGAAATCGATTCCCTCGCGCTGCTGATGGATGCGGTGGACATGGGCCTGGGCAGCACCATCCAGCCCTGGGCGGCGGTGGGCCGCTATGCAGACGCAGGCGAGCGCTTTGTGATGGCCGAAATCTCCGATGCCCCAGCCTTCCGGCCCGCGGCGCTGTGCAGCTTGTCGGACGATGAACTCTCGCCCGCCGCCCTGGCCGCGCGCGTGGTGCAGGGCGACTGCGTGCGTGAGCTGGTGCAGTCAGGCCACTGGGTAGGCGCCAAGCTCACTTCGGCCGTTTAGACGGTCAACCCATCACGATTCGTGATGGGGCCATGCCTTGGCAGCCCCTGCGCAAGCGGCGGGGTTCTTTCTACATTCGGCACACGATGAATGGAAAGAACTGCCCATGCAACCCGATGTTCTGGTGATCGGTGGCGGCAACGCCGCCCTGTGCGCTGCGCTGATGGCCCGCGAAGCCGGTGCCAGCGTGCTGCTGCTTGAATCGGCCCCCCGCGACTGGCGTGGCGGCAACTCGGCCCACACGCGCAACCTGCGCTGCATGCACGATGCACCGCAAGACGTGCTGGTGGATGCCTACCCCGAAGAAGAATTCTGGCAAGACCTGCTCAAGGTGACGGGCGGGCTGACCAACGAACACCTGGCGCGCCTGGTGATCCGCGAGTCCAGCACCTGCCGCGACTGGATGCGCAGCCACGGCGTGCACTTTCAGCCGCCGCTGTCGGGCGCGCTGCACGTGGCGCGCACCAACGCCTTTTTCATGGGCGGGGGCAAGGCACTGGTCAACGCCTACTACCGCAGCGCAGAAAAGCTGGGCGTGCAGATTCGCTACGAATCACCGGTGGACCGCATTGAGGTCGAAAACGGCCGCTTTGTGGCCGCGCACTGCAAGGGCGAGCGCATCACCGCCAAAAGCTGCGTGCTGGCTGCGGGCGGCTTTGAGTCCAACCGCGAATGGCTGCGCGAAGCCTGGGGCCAGAACGAGCGTGGCGAGTGGCCGGCTGACAACTTTTTGATCCGCGGCACGGCCTACAACAAGGGGGTGTTGCTCAAGCACCTGCTCGACGACCACGGCGCCGACCGCATTGGCGACCCCACGCAGGCCCACATGGTGGCCATTGACGCACGTGCGCCGCTGTACGACGGTGGCATCTGCACCCGTATCGACTGCGTGTCGCTGGGCGTGGTGGTCAATCGCAATGGCGAACGCTTCTACGACGAGGGCGAAGACTTCTGGCCCAAGCGCTATGCCATCTGGGGCCGCCTGGTGGCGCAGCAGCCGGGGCAAATCGGCTACTCCATCATCGACAGCAAGGCCATTGGCCGCTTCATGCCGCCCGTGTTCCCCGGCGTCAAGGCCGACACGCTGCCCGAGCTGGCGCAAAAGCTGGGCTTGCCCGTGGACACCTTCACCCGCACGCTCGATGCCTACAACACCGCCTGCCGCGTGGGCCAGTTTGACCACACCGCGCTGGACGACTGCCACACCGAAGGCGTGACGCCCGCCAAGACGCACTGGGCCCGCCCCATCGACACCGGGCCGTTCTACGGCTACGCGCTCAAGCCGGGCGTCACCTTCACCTACCTGGGCCTGCACACCGACGACACGGCCGCCGTGCGCTTCAACAACCAGCCCAGCCCCAACCTGTTTGTGGCCGGCGAAATGATGGCGGGCAATGTGCTGGGCAAGGGCTACACCGCTGGCGTGGGCATGAGCATTGGCACCGCGTTTGGCCGCATTGCGGGCACGAATGCCGCCAAAGCCGCTTTAGAACAAAAACAGCCCGCAGCGCTTATCCATAAAGCGCAAACAGCTACAAAAACAGGAGCGAACCATGCAAGCGCTTGAAGCCCTGACGCGCGACGCCAAAGCGCTGGCGAATGGCGAGATCGTGCTCTCCGCCCCCGAGGCCGAAGTGGCCCGCCAGCTGCAGATCTGCAATGCCTGCCGCTACTGCGAAGGCTTTTGCGCCGTGTTCCCCGCCATGACGCGGCGGCTGGAGTTCGGCAAGGCCGACATCCACTTCATCGCCAACCTCTGCCACAACTGCGGCGCCTGCCTGCACGCCTGCCAGTACGCGCCGCCGCACGAGTTTGCGGTGAACGTGCCCCAGGCCATGGCCCAGGTGCGCGGCCAAACCTATGCCGACTACGCCTGGCCACCCGCGCTGGGCCAGCTGTATCAGCGCAACGGCCTGACCCTGGCGCTGGCGCTGGTGGCCGGGCTCACGCTGTTCCTGCTGCTGGCCGTTGCACTGCACGGTCAGGGCATTGCCGCACTGTGGCAGGCCCCGGTGGGCGGCTTCTACGGCATCTTCCCGTACAACCTGCTGGTGGGCCTGTTTGCGCCGGTGTTCCTGTTTGCCGTGCTGGCCCTGGGCCTGGGCGTGCGCCGCTTCTGGCGCGATGTGACGCCCGCCACCAGCGGTGCTGCATTGAGCACGCCCGCCACGGTGGAGGCCACTGACGCCGTGCTGCGCCTGAAGTACCTGGACGGCGGCCATGGCGACGGCTGCCACAACGAAGACGACGCGTACACCCTGTCGCGCAGGCGCATGCACCACTTCACGTTCTACGGCTTCATGCTGTGCTTTGCCGCCACCAGCGTGGCCACGCTGTACCACTACCTGCTGGACATGCCCGCCCCGTACGACCTGCCCAGCCTGCCCAAACTGCTGGGCGGCATTGGCGGCGTGAGCCTGGCGATTGGCACTGCCGGCCTGTGGCGACTGAACCTGCGCCGCCACCCGCTGCATGGTGATGCCGCGCAAAAGCCCATGGACCGCGCCTTCATCGCCCTGCTGTTCCTGACCGCCACCAGCGGCCTGGCCCTGTGGGCGGCACGCGGCACCGCTGGCCTGCCGCTGCTGCTGTGCCTGCACCTGGGCGCGGTGATGGCGCTGTTTGCCACGCTGCCCTACGGCAAGTTTGCGCACGGCATCTTCCGCACCGCTTCGCTGTTGCGCCACGCGGTGGAAAAGCGCCAGCCCAACCCCATTGGGCTGGGTGCGGACTGATCACAACCCCATCCCCCACACAACCCACGAGAAGGAGACCCCATGAACCACAAGCGAACCCTGCTGCAATGCGCCCTGGCGCTGGCAGCCTTGCCCCTGGCTTTCGGCGCTGCGGCGCAAGACTTTCCGCCCAAGAAGCCTGTGACGCTGGTGGTGGGCTTTGCTGCGGGTGGCGCGGCCGACGCAGCGGCGCGGCTGATTGCCAAAAAGCTGGGCGAGAACATTGGCCAGTCGGTGGTGGTGGACAACAAGGGCGGCGCGGGCGGCAACATCGCGCACCAGTTCGTGGCCAATGCGGCGGCCGATGGCACCGTGCTGCTGTTCGGCTCGGTGCGGCCGCTCACCATTGCGCCGCACTTGATGAAGCTGCCCTATGACCCGTTCAAGGACCTGGCCCCGGTGTCGGGCGGCGTGAACTTTCCCAACGTGCTGGTGGTGCACAAGGGCGCAGGCGTGAAGACACTGGCCGAGTTTGTGCAACTGTCCAAGAAGAAACCGGGCAGCGTGGAGTTTGCTTCCACCGGCGCAGGCTCGGCATCGCACCTGGCGGGTGAGCTGTTCAACCAGCGCGCGGGCATCGACATGACCCACATCCCCTACAAGGGCGGCGCACCTGCGCTGCAGGACTTGCTGGGCGAGCGCGTGACCTCGTACTTTGCCGCGCCCCCCACGGCCATGCCGCATGTCGAAGCGGGCAAGCTGATCCCCCTGGCCACTACCGGCCTCACGCGCCCTGCGTACCTGCCCAACATCCCTACGGGGGCTGAGTCTGGCTTCCCCGGCTTTGAGGCGCTGAACTGGTACGCCTTCGTGGCCCCCGGCAAGACCCCCGCGCCGCTGCTGGACCGCTGGAACCAGGAAATCGTCAAGGTGCTGAACGACCCCGGGGTGAAAGAAGCGCTGAACAAGCACGGACTCAGCCCCCAGCCCACCACGCGGGCCGAGCTGACGGCGTTCATGAAGAAGGAATCGGCCCAGTGGGCCGCCACCATCAAGGAGCGGAAGATTACCGCTGATTGATGAGGTGGGCGGGCGCTGGGGCTGGCTGGTGCGCCGCCCCATGCGCCTGGCCGGTGGCCACGGGCCGCTGGTTGGCCTGTGACTGCATCACCGAAGGGTCGGTGTGCACCAGCGTGAGCGGGTGGCGCTGGCCCGCCAGGTAGTCCTCCAGGCAGGCCAGCAGCAGCGGGCTGCGGTGGCGCTCAGGGCAGGCGCGGATTTCGTCGGGCGTCATCCACACGGTGCGCAAGATGCCTGTGTCCAGCGTGCGCCAGCTGTGGTGCGTGCCCAGCGTGCCAGCAAAGGCAAAGCGCAGGTAGGTCAGGTCGTCGCCCGTGCGCGTCTTGACGAAGCGGTTGAGGTACACCCCCACCAGCGCCGTGGGCACAAAGTCGTGCGCGGTTTCTTCCAGCACTTCGCGGGCGCAAGCCTGTTCGGGCGATTCGCCGGGGTCCAGATGGCCTGCGGGGTTGTTGAGCTTGAGGCCGTCGGTGGTCTCTTCTTCCACCAGCAAAAAGCGCCCCTCGCGCTCGATGAGGGCGGCCACGGTGACGTTGGGTTTCCAGCGGTTTGGCATGGCCGGCATTATGACCACAGGGCGTGTCAGGGGGCTGACACCACCGCGCGCGTCAAATGG
Source organism: uncultured Acidovorax sp. (assembly GCF_964021665.1). Classification (NCBI taxonomy): domain Bacteria; kingdom Pseudomonadati; phylum Pseudomonadota; class Betaproteobacteria; order Burkholderiales; family Comamonadaceae; genus Acidovorax; species uncultured Acidovorax sp. Next base: position 18,334 of record NZ_CAXIAK010000056.1, on the reverse strand, counting down.
TCTGCAGCGTGCGGGCCATGTACACCGCCCCTTCGCCATAGCTGGCCAGGCGCTGCTGCTGTTCAGGCTGGTGCAGTGGCTGCGCCACATAGCCATGCCGCTGCCAGTAACCTTCCGATCCCTGCACCGACACCAGCGCACTTTGCCGCAGGCCCTGCGCCGTGGCCTGCTCCCACAAGGGCTGCAGCAGGCGCTGCGGCAGCCCCTGTCCGGCCAAGTGGGGCAGCACGGCCATGTCGTGCAGGTACAGCGTGTCGGGCGCAGTGCCCACGGGTGGCTCAAAGTCGCCATGCAGCGGCGTCACCTTGCCCAGCACCGAGTGGTAGGCGGCCAGGTAGGCGCACAGCGCACCGTCCAGCAGCAAGGCCAGCGAGCAGTTCACCGGGCTGGCCAGCCGGCGGGCAAAGACCTCGGTGCTTTCCATGAACCCATCGCCATAGGCGCCGCGTTGCACGGCCATCAGGGCAGGCAGGTCGTCGGTTTGCAGGGGGCGGACTTCAAGAGCGGGCATGGAGGTCGAGTGAAGGGGATGGAGAAGGCAAACACCTCAGTGGTGTGCGATCCATCGGGATCGTGCGGGTTCAAAAGGATATGAGGAAATGGCCTTTTGCCGAGGGTTCGATCCATCCTATCGTATTGAGCAAACTTGCCTTTGATTTTTATTGCCCGCGCAAATCAGCCCATCCGAGGGGCCGTGGTCTCTGCTCGCCGTGAGGCAGCATTCGGCCATGAGCAGCCGGTGAGAGCAATTGCCCGGAAGACAGCTTCAGGCTGATCTCCGACACTCGAACCTAACGCCTGAAAGTTCGCGTGTTGCGCAACTGGTCATTGGCCGAGCAGGGTCTCAAGCGACCGCTTTGTTGCTCAGACCGGTCACTCTATTGATGCGAGCCGGGCAAGGTAGCAGGAGCAACTGATCACACCAAGGATGAATTGGTTCTCCCGACCCGCTGCGGTCGGTGTTGATGTAGGCAACGATCCCAGAAAACCGTCCGAGAAACCGGGGGAATCCCACCCCGGATACTTGGCGGCACGGCTTATCGGAACCATTGCGAAGAGCATCCGCAGTTGGCCCGCGGGTCCGAAACACGTAGCCAAGGTCTTCTCAAAGAATTAGATCGGCCAGAACCATAGAACGTCCAAAAGCATTCTCTGGTGTGGTGACCTCATGGCTGCACCGAGCAGTGCGAAGCTGCCACATGAGCCGCTCAGTGCGATGCCTCGTAGTGTGCAAGCGGCTCATTACCATTTAACGCAACGAGCAAATTTTCAGCAGCCTGCAACTCGATGGCTCGGCGAACCTTCTTCACCGCCGAACCAATGTGGGGTGTGAAAACCGTGGAGGGGTGTTGCAAGAGTTCCGGATGAATCTGGCGTGGACGGTCTGCCAGCAGCCAGTCTTCCATCTCGTACACATCGGCGGCGTAGGCACCCAGGCGCTCGTCCTTGAGCGCCCGTGCCACGGCAGCCTCGTCCACAACCGAGCCTCGCCCAATGTTGACCAGGATCTGCCCCCGCCGAACACCTTCAAGCATGGTGTCATTGACGAGGTGACGCGTTACGTCCAGCAGCGGAACGGCCAGAATGACATAGTCGGATTGCGACAGGGCCTCACCCAGGCTCACCATGGTCAGGCGTTCGTCATCACCATGCGGGTCCACGCCCAGCAGTTGAGCGCACCCGAAGCCACAGAGACGGTCCACAATGGCCCGCCCAACGGCGCCAAGTCCGACGACCGCCACTATCGAGCCGTGCAACCCCATTCCGTACAGCTGGGGACGCCATCCTGCGTAGCTCTTGCGAACACTGACGTCACCTGCCAGCACATGGCGCGCGGCGGCGATGGCCAGCCCAATGGCGAGTTCTGCCGTGGGTTCTGTGAGCAGGTCAGGAACGAAGCTCACGCTGACACCGGCTTGCGCACATGCCTTGAGGTCAAAGTTGTCATACCCCTTCAGGGCGCAAGCGATGGTCTTGAGCCTGGGAGCGTGCAACAGGGTTCGCTGATCTACCCGGTCAGGCATGAAAGCCATCATTGCGTCGGCATCCTTCAGATGACGGTGGAGCTCGGCCTCGCTCCACGGCTCAGGACCGGGATTCATCACCACTTCACCAACCTGCATAAGACGCGCCAGTACCTCTTCATGAATGGGCTGCGTCACCACAATTTTCGGCATCATTACCTTCCTCTCTCTTTCTATTTCAGATGTTTGCGAAGCGCCGACCCAATGCCGTCGACCACGAGCACGCATATGAGGATGGACAGCAAAATGGCGGAGACTTCGTCGTACTTGGTCAGGCGCAGAGCCGCCATGAGTTCAAAGCCAATGCCGCCCGCACCCACGATGCCCATCACTGCCGATGCGCGAAAGTGATATTCCCATCGGTAGATGGTGATGTCCGCCAACTGGGGCAAAACCTGCGGTAACACAGCATGGGTGATGACCTGAAACCGGCTTGCGCCCGCGGCCTTAGCGGCCTCCAGAGGTTTCGGGTCCACGTGCTCTATGGCTTCGGCGTAGAACTTGGCCACCATGCCCGTGGAATGCAGGGCCAACGCCAGCACACCAGGCAATGCCCCAAAGCCCACGGCCGCGACGAACAGAATGCCCAGGATGATTTCAGGCACAGACCGAAATGCAGCCAAGATGGTTCTGACGATTCGCCCAACCACCGCATTCGGCGCGGTGTTGGGCGCCGCCACCAGGGCCAGCGGCAACGACGCCAGAACGGTCAGCGCCGTGCCTGCGATCGACATGGCTAAGGTGTCACGCAATGGAATGACCCAGTGCTCCCAGCGCTCGAAATTCGGCGGCACCATCTCAGAGGCCAACTGCTGAATGGCAGGAGCCCCTTCGATGAAACGCTGCGCGTCAAAGAAACCGGTGACAAACAATGCCAGCGTGCAAACGAGCAGGACTACGCAGGCTGCGCCCAGCCGTCTGAGTCGCCGCTGTCCGTCAATGGCAATGATGGATTCCAAGGCTACCGATGTCATTTCATGCGTCCCAGATCAAGCTTGAGAATCTGTGCTGTGTCGCGAAGAATGTCGTAGGCCTTGTCATCGGTCGCGGCAAAGGCCTCGATACGGAATGATTTGAGAATCTCGGCGTCCTTCATCTGAAGAAAGGCGGCTCGGATGGCTTCCTTGAGCTCCGGCGTGAGATTACCTTGCATCGCAATGGGATAGTTCGGAATGGGTGCCGACAGTTCAAGTTGCACAATCTTGTTGGCATCCACCATGCCCTTTGCGATGAGGTTGTCCAGAATGGTTTTTGACAGAGCGCCGGCGGGAACCTGCCCTGCCTGAACAGCTCGGGCCACGGCATCGTGCGTGCCCAGGTGAACGGGGCGGTAGTCAGTCTCGCCGTTCAGTTGGTGGTTTTTAAGCAAGTGCGCGCGCGGTACAAGGTGACCGGACGTCGAAGCCTGATCGCCAAAGCCAAAAGGCTTTCCACGAACGTCAGCCAGGGTCTTGACCGGGCCGCCCGCCGTGGCAATGAGAACCGACTGGTAGGTCGGAGAGCCGCGCTCCACGCCAACGGCAAAAGGCTCAATGTTGGGCGCCTTGGACTTGGCCAGTACGTAAGAGAACGGTCCAAAGTAGGCCACCTCGATGCGGCCAAAGCGCATGGCTTCAATCATCGACGAGTAGTCCGTAGTCACCGTAATCTCTATTTCCTTCTTCAGGGTCTGCTCCAGATACCGCTTCAGAGGCTGTGCGTTCTGAATGATGGTGGCGGCGTTTTCGTCCGGCAACAGTGCAACGCGAAGCTTGGAAGGATTTTTGCCCTCGGCATGGGCGCCAAGTGGCAACAGGGCGGCCAAAGTGACGGCAGCGATAAATTGGAAACGGCGACGATTCAGCACGGTAAAAACTCCTTGGATTGAGAGGGGGAATCAAATTGACTGCCCATGTTGGCAGGTGACGACTTCGCGTACAGGGCAGACTGGGCTTCTTCCGTCAACTGCGCTGCTGTCCCGTCGAACACCACCTGGCCCTGGCGAAGGCCCACAATGCGGTCGGCGAACATGCGCGCGAGGTTGACTTGATGCAGACTCACGATGGCCGTGAGTCGGTCTTTCTTGCAGATGTCGTGAAGCAGGGTCAACACACTCTGCGCGGTCGCCGGGTCGAGGCTGGCCACCGGCTCATCGGCCAGCAGCAGGCGGGGCTTTTGCACCAAGGCACGCGCAATGCCAATGCGTTGTTGTTGCCCACCAGACAAGGTGTCTGCCCGTGCTAGGGCTTTCTCAAGCAGGCCTACGCGGTCAATGGCCGCCAGCGCCTCCAGCTTGTCAGCCTTGCTCCAAGGCCACAACGACGCCAGAGATCCGCGGGTGGCGAGCTTGCCCATCAACACATTGGCCAGCACGCTTTGCCGCCCGATCAGGTGGTGCTGCTGGAACACCATGCCGCAGTGGCGCCGATGCTCAAGAAGGTTGCGTTTTGAGACGGTGCCGCCCGGCAGATCGGCCACCGACACCTCTCCGTCTGTGGGGCTAACCAAGCCATTGATGCTGCGCAGCAGCGTTGACTTTCCCGCGCCCGACGCGCCCAGCAGCACAAGGAACCCGCCATGCTGTACCTCCAGCGAGGTGGGCGCAAGCGCTGTGTGACCATCGGCATAGGTCACCGTGATACCCCGCAAGCTCAGATGGCTCTCGCGAATTGCAGTTTTCATAGCTCGGTTTCATTTGTTGTGGTGCGCTAGACGCACACCAGGACTCAAGTGGTCAGAGGTATCTCTCGGGAAAGAGGAGGTTCTGGAAGAAACAGCTTCAGTGGAAGCACAGCTCAAGTCTGGGTGACCAAGGTGTCATGAATATGAAACTTTCATCCCTAAAAATGAGGGCACCCATAGATCACATCAATGTCTGGACTCAGCCTCCTCGCAGCCTTGAAGGCCTTTGACGCAACGGCCCGAGCCGGCAGCATGACCGCTGCCGCGAGAGTGCTCGCTATTCAACAACCGACTGTTTCTTCACACATACAGCGCCTGGAGGTCGACTTCGGCGTGGAGCTTTTTCATCGGCGCGGGCGGCGGCTTGAACTCACGTCCTTTGGACGCACTCTGTTGGACTACACCCGGCGTACCTTCAGTGGCGAGGAAGATGCGCACGCACTGCTCGCTGCTGCGAAAAATCAATACGTAGGGCGACTGGTCATCCATGCCATCGGGCCGCACAACGTGCTGCCCGTGTTGAAGCTGTTCATGAAACAGTTCCCCCAGGTCAACGTGGCTGTTGGCGTAGGCGACTCGCGAACCATCACTGAAAAGATTCTTGACTACCAGGGAGACGTGGGCATGGTGCTCAATCACGTCGCTCACCCAGATCTATTTGGCGCGGCTTACCGTACCCAGCGATTGGTGATATTCGGCAACACCCAACACCCACTCGCGCAACGGGCCACTCTCAAACTGCGTGATCTGCAGGGTCAGAGGTTCGTCATCCGAGAGGAAGGATCGACGACCAGACGCGTGTTTGAACAAGAACTAAAGGAGCGAGGCGTCGAGGTGCAGGTGGCTCTGGAGATGGGCAGCCGCGAGTCCGTTCGAGAGGCGGTGGCGGAGGGGCTGGGCCTAGGCGTCGTGGCGGAAACAGCCTACAGGCCAGATCCTCGCCTTGTTAAGTTAACTATTTCAGACACCAGCATGGCGACACAGGTGCACTTCATCTGTAGAAAGGAGCGGCATCAAGCTCCTCTGATCTCGACCTTCCTGGGTTTGGCGCATAGCGTAAGTCAGAAAATTGCCTAGGTATGGAACTTGGATTCCATGCAGCCGTGGGGCATGGGACCGAGGGGCAACTGTTCGCCTGTAGGCCGACTTAAGTTAAGGGTTGTAGGACGCCCGTAATCGCGCGGCGATCCCATCTTGACTGCGGGGCGCGGTCGTGTATCTGAATATGCGCTGTCAGGCTGACTGCCAGCGGTATGGCAGCAGCTCGCCGATCTGGGTGGCGGGCTGCATGGGCAGGCGTGCCATGACATCGCGCAGGTAGGCGTAGGGTCGTGCCCGTTCATGGGGAGACGTGTGCTAGACCATGACTGCAGCTCCCTCGATACCGGTCATCGATGCTGCCGCGCTGCTGGGTGAGCCAATGACAGCTTTGTGCCAGGCACCGTGAACTCAGGTCACGGCCGCGACCGACAGCAACCGCTGCAAAGCGGTCCATTACTAAACGCTGCTGGTTGGCTGTTCTGGGCCCAAACCGGTCTCTCAACCAAGCCACACCCCTACAACCCCAGCCCCCCCATCAGCGCCTCAGCCCGCGCGCTCACTTCTGCTGTCATGTGCATAGGCCGACCCCACTCCCGCTGCGTTTCGCCGGGCCATTTGTTCGTGGCGTCCATGCCCATCTTGCTGCCCAGGCCGCTCACGGGCGAGGCGAAGTCCAGGTAGTCGATGGGGGTGTGCTCCACCATCATGGTGTCGCGCGCTGGGTCCATGCGGGTGGTGATGGCCCAGATCACTTCCTTCCAGTCGCGCACGTCCACGTCGTCGTCCACCACCACGATGAACTTGGTGTACATGAACTGGCGCAGGTGGCTCCACACGCCCATCATCACGCGCCGCGCGTGGCCTGCGTAGGCCTTGCGGATGCTGACCACGGCCATGCGGTAACTGCAGCCTTCGGGGGGCAGGTAGAAGTCCACGATCTCGGGAAACTGCTTTTGCAGCAGGGGGATGAACAGCTCGTTCATTGCCAGGCCCAGCACGGCGGGCTCGTCGGGCGGTTTGCCGGTGTAGGTGCTGTGGTAAATCGCATCGCGCCGCATCGTGATGCGGTCCACGGTGAGCACGGGGAACTCGGCGCATTCGTTGTAGTAGCCGGTGTGGTCGCCGTACGGGCCTTCGAGCGCGTGCTGCCAGCCGCTGGCGTGGTTGGCGTCGGGCTGGATGTGGCCTTCGAGCACGATCTCGGCGGTGGCGGGTACTTGCAGCGGCACGCCTAAAGCAGCAGTCACTTCGGTGCGCGCACCGCGCAGCAGGCCGGCGAATTGGTATTCGCTCAAGCTGTCGGGCACGGGCGTGACGGCGCCCAGCAGCGTGGCCGGGTCGGCCCCCAGCGCCACGGCCACGGGGTAGGGCTGGCCGGGGTGCTGGGCGCAGTGGTCGGCAAAGTCCAGCGCGCCGCCGCGGTGGGCCAGCCAGCGCACGATGACCTGGTTGCGCGAGAGCACCTGCTGGCGGTAGATGCCCAGGTTCTGCCGGGCCTTGCGCGGCCCGCGGGTGATGGTGAGGCCCCAGGTGATGAGCGGGGCCACGTCGCCGGGCCAGCAGTGCTGCACGGGCAGGCGGGCCAGGTCCACGTCGGGCCCTTCCCACACCTCTTGCTGGCAGGGCGCGTTGCGGCCCACGGTGTGGGGGGCCATGTTCCACAGGGTCTTGAGCAACTGGCCCATGCCCAGCATGTCTTTGAAGCCTTTGGGGGCCTCGGGCTCTTTGAGTGTGGCGAGCAGCTCACCCAGTGCCCGCACGCCGTGCAGGTCGGGCACGCCCATGGCGCGGGCCACTCGGGCGGGGGTGCCAAACAGGTTGGTCAGCACGGGCATGCGGTGGCCCGTGGGTTGGGTGAACAGCAGGGCGGGGCCGCTGGCGCGCAGCACGCGGTCGCTCAGCGCGGTCATCTCCAGGTGGGGCGATACGGGCTCGTGCACGCGGCGCAGCTCGCCCGTGGCTTCGAGCTGGGCCATGAAGTCGCGCAGGTCTTGGTACGACATGGGTTTGAATGAAAAAGGCCTCTAGCGCTTGATGGATAAGCACAGGCAGCTATGAAATTGATAGTTAGGAGGCGGTGGCCAGTGGGGCGGGCAGCCCGGCCCAGCGCGTGGCCAGGGTGTGGGGCACGTCGATGAGGTCGAGCACGCGGGCCACGCTGGCGTCCACCACGTCTTGCACGCTGCGCGGGTGCTGGTAGAAGGCGGGCAGGGGCGGGCAGCAGATGGCGCCCATCTCGGTCACGGTGAGCATGTTGCGCAGGTGCACCAGGTGCAGCGGGGTTTCGCGCACCATCAGCACCAGCTTGCGGCGCTCTTTGAGCATGACGTCCGCCGCGCGGGTGAGCAGGTTGTCGCTCAGCCCGTGGGCAATCGCGGCCAGGGTGCGCATGGAGCAGGGCGCCACCACCATGGCGTGGCTGCGAAAGGAGCCACTGGCCAGCGTGGCGCCCACGTTGCGCACATCGTGCAGCTGGTGGCCGGGGGCCAGGGCCTGCAGCGCGGCGGGGCCGTCCACACCGCATTCGTGCTGCAGGGTGCGCCAGCCTGCGTCGGACACCACCGCATGCGCTTCAACGCCCGGCTGGCCTTGCAGGGCCTGCAGCAGGCGCACACCGTAGATGGCGCCGCTGGCGCCCGAGATGCCGACCACGATGCGGTTCAAGGTGCGGGCCACGGCGCTGCTGGGGGCGGCCTCGGCATCAGCCATGGGCAGTCTCGCGGCGGGGCTGTGCAGGGGTGGGCGCGCCCGTCAGGGGCTCGTAGTGCAGGTCGTCCAGCACGCGCTCCAGCACCAGGGCGGCCTGGGCAGGGTCGAAGTCTTCGTGGGCGCGTTTTTTCACGCCGTATTGCTGTAGCTGGTAGTGGCGTGCGGGTTCAATGCCGTGGCGGGCCAGGGTGCTTTTCACGCACACCAGCGGGCAGCCATCCAGCGCAATGATGGGGCGGCCTGAGCGCGCGGTTTTCATGAGGTGGGGCACATCGCCGCCCACGCCTGCGATGCACGACATTTCGGCGGCGCCGCAGCGGTCCAGCCGCAGTGCGACATGGTTGGCCAGCTGCGCGGCGCTGGAGCAGCCGGAGCACGAATACACGATGGGCGTGGGGGCGGGGCAGTGGGTGGGCGCTGTGGCCGCCGCTGGGGGGCGCAGGTCGCCGGGTTCGGTGTTCATGGGGGCTCCTCAGGGCTTGGGCAGCAGGCGGGCGAGCACGGCGCGGGGTGTCCACTGGGCGGGGTCGAGCACGGGCAGCTCCAGCGCGTCCAGGGCGTTTTTCACCACCAGGCCCAGTTCGGTGTCGCCCTGCATGGACAGGCGGCGGCTAAAGAACAGGGTGTCGGGGTCTTGCTTGCGCTGGGCCAGCAGCATGAAATCGTGGGCGCTGGCGCTGATGGTGAGGTCGGGCGCCTGGGGGGTGAGCGAGCCGGATGCGCTGCCCACGCCGGGCGGGCTGCAGGGCGCAAAGCGCTGGCCGTTCCAGGCAAAGTCAAACGCCACGCGGGCATCGCGCACCTCAATGCGCAGCTTGCGGCGCAGCAGCAGGGCCAGCACGTCGGCGGGCAGGTGGCGCGCCAGCGCCAGGTTCAGCGCGGTGACCAGCAGCACCGAGCCGGGGTAGGCGGGCAGGCGCGAGAGCAAGGCACCCACGGGTGCGGGCAATTGGCGCGGTGCGGTGGCGCCAGCGCTGCCCTGGGTGGCGTGGCGGGGGGTGGGGGAATGGGCGGGTGGGTGCATGGCAATCCAGACGTGAGGGGTGGGGCGGCTGCGCCGTCAGGCGGCGGAGCGTTCGGTGTGGTGCTGTGCCGTGTGCAGGTCGCTGCGGCCTTGCTCCAGGCCGGGGCGGCCGTGCCAGAAGCCGTTGCAGGGCCAGTCGGGCATCAGCGGCAGGATGCGGTTTTGGGCGTGCGCGGCGTTGGCACTCTGGCGGCGCACTTCGTCAAACAGGGCAATCACCTGCTCCATGTGCTGGGGCTGGGGGCTCAGGCGCACCAGGTCCACGCCCATGGCCTGCATCTGGGGCAGTTCTTCAATCAGGTTGTAGACGCGGGCCGACTGCGTTTGCGTGCCGTTGAGCACCAGAAAGCCTTCCTTCTCGCGCGTGCGCATGGGCAGGCCGTCGGGGTGTTCCATGCAGCTGAAGCGGCAGTCGTCCTTGGGCAGGTTGTAGTGCCGCGCGGTGAAGCAGCGGGCCGAGTACGCCAGCGGCAGCCGCCCGTAGGCAAACACTTCGGTCTGCAGGCCTTCGGGGCGCGCGGCCTGCACCACGGCCAGGTCCTGGTGGCGCATTTCCAGCGGCATCACCCAGCGGCTGGCGCCGAGCTGGGCCATCCATTGCACGGACTGGGGGTTGTAGAGGTTCAGGTGCGGCCCGGCCACAAAGGGCTGTTTGCCCGCCAGGCAGTGCACCGCACCCATGTCGTTGGCTTCCACGGTGAACTCGCCGTTGGCGGCCAGCTTGTGCAGCCAGGCCACGTCCGAGCCCGATTCAAGCAGCACCTGGCTGGACATGACGACCTGCTTGCCCTTGCCCTGCAGGTGCCGGGCCAGGCCCAGCCAGTCGGACAGGCGCAGCTCGTGCCTGCGCGAGCAGACTGTTTCGCCTAGGTAGATCTCGTCCACGGCCGTGTCGGCCATGGCTTCATAAAACGCAAAGACGCTGTTGCGTGGCCAGTAGTACTGCAGGGGGCCCAGGGTGATTTTCATGGTGGGGGACTCCGGTGTTTCATCGGGGTATTTCAGATTCAAAGCGGCGCACCGACCTGCGGTCTGGCGCGATCCAGGCCAGGGGGTGCCGCGCAAGGGCCGCCCCGCCGCGTATGCGGCGCTTCGCTGGCGTGCGCTGGCGCCGTCCCCCTTCCCCTAGCGCGAAGCGCGTAGAGAGAAGGGGGAAGCCGCGCAGCGGCTCAGGGGGTTGTCGCCTAACCATTTCACTTCCAGGGGCGGTGGTAGGCGCCCAGGGTGTGCTGCTGGCCTTCGGCCACCTGATCGAGCTGTGCCATCCAGTGGGTTTTGGGGGCGTAGCGGTGCGGCTGGGCCATGCAGTGGTCGATGGCCTCGCGCCACACACGCGTCACATCGGCCACATAGGCGGGGCTGCGCTGGCGGCCTTCGATCTTGATGGCGCGCACGCCGATCTTGGCGAGCTGGGGCAGCAGCTCCAGCGTGTTCAGGCTGGTGGGCTCTTCGATGGCGTAGTAGTTCTCTTCATCGCCCACATCAAAGCGGCCCTTGCACAGCGTGGGGTAGCCCGCGTTTTCGCCGGGGGCGTAGCGGTCGATCAGCACACCGTTCAGGCGCGATTCCAGGCCCTGCGGGGTTTCCTGCCAGCGCACGGCTTTGGGGGGTGAGCACACGCCGTGGGTGTTGGGCGATTCGCCCGTCACGTACGACGACAGGGCGCAGCGGCCTTCCACCATCACGCACAGGCTGCCAAAGCCGAAGACTTCGATCTCGACCGGCGTGCGTTCGATCACCTGGCGCACCTGCTCCATCGACAGCACGCGGGGCAGCACGGCGCGCACCACGCCAAACTGCTCGCGATAGAAGTTGATGGCCTCGTAATTGGTGGCCGAGCCCTGCACCGACAGGTGCAGCCGCAACTGCGGGTGGTGCTGTGCGGCGTATTGCATGAGGCCGGGGTCGGCCAGGATGACGGCGTCCAGCCCCATGTCCACGGCCTTGTCCACCGCGCTGCGCCAGGGGCCGGGGTTGGCGGCCTGCGGGTAGGTGTTCAGCGCCATGAACACCTTGCGCCCGCGCTGGTGGGCGTAGGCAATGCCGCTGGCAATGGCGGCTTCGTCAAAGTTCAGCCCGGCAAAGTTGCGGGCGTTGGTGGCATCGCGCAGGCCCAGGTACACGCAGTCGGCACCGTGGTCGATGGCGGCCTTCAGGGCGGGCAGGCTGCCGGCGGGGCAGACCAGTTCAGGGGCAGGGGCTGCGGTGGGGGTGTTTGCAGCAGGGGTCAAGGGTTCCATGGCAAGCGTTTCATCGCCAGCACCGGCATGGTGCCAAGGCATTGGCCGCCACCATAGTGAGCCCTGCGCGCGCAGCCGCTGATCTTCATCAACCGGTGCGCACAATGTCAGACAAATTTAATCGGGATTTGACCTGGGCGGGTCTGGCTGGCCCGCCTTCGCCGCGCGGTCAAGGAGCGTTGCGTGCCCGTTGACCTGGGCTATTCACGGCAAGATGCTATGAAAAATATAGCTGCTAGCGCTTGCTGATAAAGCGCGGGAGGCTGATTTGGTTGCAAATGCCTGCGTCAATACCGCACGGCAAAGCGCGCCAGCAGCCAGTCGCGCAGCGTGTCGAACACCGGCGTGGCGTACTCGGGCGTTTCGTTGAACAGCTCGTGGAAGGCGTTTTCAAAGCAGTGCGACTGCACCACGGCTGGCGGGGCTGCCTGCGCAAAGGCCTGGCTGCCTGCGGCGCTCACCAGCCGGTCCGCCCCCGCCCACATCAGCAAGGTGGGCACGGCCCAGGTGGGCGCAGCGGCCACGGTGGCGGGGCCTTCGGTGGCAATGAAGCGCGCCAGGCGGGCGCTGATGCGGTCGTGGCAGCGTGGGTCGGCCTGGTAGTCGGCCACCACCTGCGCGTCGTGCGAGAGGTAGTTGGCATTGAGCCCGTTGCCCACGCGCAGGTTGGGCGCAATGCTGGGCAGGGTGGACACCAGCAGCTTTTGCACCGGGCTGAGGCCTGCATCCAGCGCGGGCGATGACAGCACCAGCGCATCCACCGGGCACAGGTTCAGCGACACCAGCCGCGCAGCTACCAGGCCGCCCATGCTGTGGCCCAGCAGCACCAGCGGCAGGCCGGGCGGCAGGCGGGCGCGGGTGCATTCGATCATGTCAGCCAGGTCGTCCAGCAGGCGCGTGTCGTTGTTCAGCCCGCCGCGCGGCCCGGCGGATTCGCCGTGGCCGTAGTGGTCGTAGCCGCGCACGGCAAAGCCCCAGGTGTTGAGCTGCTCGGCCAGCGCGCCGTAGCGGCCAGCGTGCTCGCCCAGGCCATGCACCAGCACCACCAGGCCGCGCAGGGGGGTGTCGGCGGCCACGGGCCATTCGTGCAGTGCCAGGTTTTCCCCATCGGCAGCGGTGAAGGGGCTGAGGGCGGGGGATGCGAACTGTTGGGGCATACCGGCGCTGGAAGCTATGGGGTTACGACGATCAGGGGGCTGCGGCAGGCGCAGCGCCTTGCGGTGCGGCCTGTGCCTGGGCCATGGCGGCCATCACATGCGCCACCGATGCGGTGAGGCGCTTGGCGTAGGGCACGTGCAGGAACTCGTTGGGGCCGTGGGCATTGCTCTTGGGGCCCAGCACGCCGCACACCATCATCTGCGCGGTGGGGAAGCCTTCGCTGAGCATGTTCATCAGCGGGATGGTGCCGCCCTGGCCGATGTAGCCGCAGGGCGCGCCAAAGTGCGCCTGCGAGGCTTCGTTGAGCGCCCGCTCAAACCAGGGCGTGGTGGCCGGGGCGTTCCAGCCCGTGGCGCCGCTCAGGCTCTCGAAGGTGACCTTGGCCTGGTAGGGTGCGTTGTCTTCGAGCAGGGCTTTGAGTTCTTGCACGGCCTGGGCGGCATCTACCAGCGGGGGCAGGCGCAGGCTGAGCTTGAAGGCGGTGTAGGGGCGCAGCACGTTGCCTGCGTCTTGCAGCGTGGGAAAGCCTTCGGCACCGGTCACGCTCAGCGTGGGCTCCCAGGTGCGCTTGAGCAGGGCCTGCACCGGGTCGGTGGTGGTGGGCAGCGCAAAGGTGGTGGAGCCACCGCAGTCGTAGTGCGCCCACGGAAAGCGACGGTACACCTCTTCACCCAGGATGGCGGCGGTGGCTTGCGCCTGGGCCAGCCGGTCGGCAGGCACCTGGCAATGGAAGCTCTGGGGCAGCAGGCGGCCAGTCTTGCTGTCTTCCAGCCGGTCGAGCACCTGGCGCATGATGCGGAACGACGAGGGCACCAGGCCCGAGGCGTCGCCCGAGTGGATGCCTTCGGTCAGGATCTCGACCTTGAGCGTGCCGCTGGCCATGCCGCGCAGGCTGGTGGTGAGCCACAGCTGGTCGTAGTTGCCGGCGCCGCTGTCCAGGCAGATCACCAGGCCCACATCGCCCAGGCGGGGGCGCAGGGCGTCGATGTAGGGCATCAGGTCGCGCGAGCCGCTTTCTTCGCAGGTCTCGATCAGGCCCACGATGCGGGGGTGGGGCACGTTCTGGCGCTTCAATTCCTGCACGGCGGCAATGCTGGCATACACGGCGTAGCCATCGTCCGCGCCGCCCCGGCCGTAGAGCTTGCCGTCCTCGTACTTGGGCGTCCACGGGCCCAGGTCGCTGCGCCAGCCGCTGAATTCAGGTTGTTTGTCCAGGTGGCCATACATCAGCACCGTTTGCGGTGCGTGGGCCTGGGTGGCTTCGATCTCGAAGAACAGCACCGGCGTGCGGCCCGGCAGGCGCACGACTTCGAGCGTAAGACCTGCCACTTTTTGTGACTCGACCCAGGCGGCGGCGTTGCGCACCACGGTGTCCAGCAGGCCTTGCTCAGCCCAGTCGGCCGCAAACATGGGCGACTTGGCGGGGATGGCGATGTAGTCGGTGAGCTGGCGCACGATGTCGCTGTCCCACGCCTGGCTTACCCGATCAAGTGCCAGTGCGGGTTCAAGGGCGATGGGGGGGACGCGGGCATTCATGGCGGGCTCCTGTCGGTGGGCATTGCAAAAACGCCATTCCAACACAAGCCGGCCCAGGCCGCCAAGGCGCAGGCGCTATTCCGACGGCGTGTTGGGGCACACCGGCAAGGCGCGTGAAGGCGCCGGGGGCTCCAAGACCCCGTTCCAAACCAGTTCTCAGAAAAGCGCTGGCTGTGTTTCGGACCCCGAGTTGGCGGTGACCAGCGATGCGGGGCGGCGCAACGCCTCCACCACTTCCACGCGGTTGCGCCCCCGGTCCTTGGCTTCGTACAAAGCCCGGTCGGCGGCAGAGATCAGCATGTCCCAATGGTCGCCAGGCTGCAGTCGGCCGCCGTATGCGCCAATGCTCACTGTCACGGGAATGGGCTGGCCTTCGTGCTCTAGCCTCAGTGCCTGCACGGCTTCGCACAATTGCTGTGCCAGCAGGTAGCCGCCTTTGGCCGTGGTGTCGGGCAGCAGCACCATGAATTCCTCGCCGCCGTAGCGGCCCACCAGGTCTTGTGACCGCACCCGCTCGCGCAGCACCTCCACCACGCTGCACAGCACCTTGTCGCCCACCGGGTGGCCGTAGCGGTCGTTCACGTTCTTGAAGTGGTCGATGTCCACCATCATCAAGGCCATGGGTTCATGGGTGCGGATAGAGCGGGCCACATCGCGGTCCAGCGCTGCGATCACCGCGCGCCGGTTGGCCACGCCGGTGAGTGAATCCACGGCGGCCAAGCGGCGGTTGTCTTCATCTGCCCGGTCCCGCGCCATGAAAACAAACCCCATCGAAGCGACCAGCACCACCGCAAAGGTGCTCATGAAGGTGAGGGTTTGCACGGCGCTGGATTGCATCAACTCCGCGCCCACCCAGGAACTGATCCCGACCAGGCCTATGCGCAGCGCAAACACCAGCGTCTGAAAGCCGAGCGCTCCCACCACCAGCCATGCGCCGCGCCCGCCCATGGTCTTCCAGCGGGTGATCAGGCAGCTCAGCAGCCACAGGTTCATGGAGCTCAGCAGCAGCCCGGCCACCACCACGCGCGCGGCGTAACTGTCTGCCAGCAAGGCCATGCAGCCCGCCATCAGCAAAGGCAGTGCCACTGCGGCGGTGCGCGGCAGTCTGCGCCCCTGGAACTGCAACACGGCCGCCAGCAGGGACAGGTACACCCCCATCAGCAAGGTGTTGCCCAGGACAATGGAGAAGATGTCAGGGATGGTGCCGCGCAATGCAAACAGCAAATGCGCCACCGCATTGAACAGCAGCCCCAGCGCCCACCATTGCAACCCATCGTGGCGCAGCTCTGCGCCCACCACGGCCATGCCACCGGCCGTCGTCAGGGACGACAGGATGATCATCGTCAGCATCGTGGGAACGTGTGCGAAAGCCAAGGCCATGGAAGGGGCAGATCAATGAATGTGCGTTGGAGAGTGGAGCGCCCCGGACAAGCCCGCTGCGTGCGTGCTTGTCAGGGCATTCCAGCCCGGCCATGCTGGCACGAAATCAGCGTGCAGGGCAATAAGAAGTTGCGCTAGGAGCTACTGTTTTGATAGCGCCTGGCGCTGCGCTGTCAGGCGTTTTCAAGCAGGAACACGGCCGTGCCCGCCCGTGCATTGGGTAGCCAGCGCACTTCGCGCCCGTCCTGTAGCCCGAAGGAGTCTAGGATGCGCAGGCGGTTTTTGTGTGCCAGCACTTCAAAATCCTTGTACGTGCCCACGCGGATGTTGGGCGTGTCGTACCACTGGTAGGGCAGGCGGCGCGTGACGGGCATACGCCCTTGCAGGATGGACAGCCGGTTGGGCCAGTGCGCAAAGTTGGGGAAAGCCACCACGCCGGTGCGGCCCACGCGGGCGGTTTCGCGCAGCATGACCTCGGCGTTGCGCAGGTGCTGCAGCGTGTCGATCTGCAACACCACATCAAAGCTGTTGTCGCCAAACATGGCCAGGCCTTCGTCCAGGTTGAGCTGGATCACATCGACTCCGCGCTGCACGCAGGCCAGCACGTTGGCGTCGTCAATCTCCACGCCATAGCCGGTGCAGCCGCGCTCGCGCTGCAGGTACGACAGCATGGCCCCGTTGCCACAGCCCAGGTCCAGCACGCGCGAGCCTGCTGGCACCAGGCGCGCCAGGGCTTCCAGGGTGGATTGTTCGCTCATGCAAACTCCTTTGCGATGCTATCGAAATAAGAGCGCATCACGCTCATGTAGCGGGCGTCATCGAGCAAAAAGGCATCATGCCCATGGGGGGCGTCGATCTCGGCGTAGCTCACGCGGCGGCGGTTGTCGAGCAGGGCCTTGACGATCTCGCGGCTGCGCTGGGGCGAGAAGCGCCAGTCGGTGGTGAAGCTCACGAGCAGGAACTTGGCCTGCGCGCGCGCCAGCGCCAGGGTGAGGTTGTTGGCGTGCGCACGGGCCGGGTCAAAGTAGTCGAGCGCCCGGGTGATCAGCAGGTAGGTGTTGGCGTCGAAGTATTCGCTGAACTTGTCGCCCTGGTAGCGCAGGTAGCTTTCAATCTGAAATTCAATGTCCTGCGTGCTGTATTTCAGGTCCATGCCCTCGCGCAGCTGGCGGCCAAACTTCTCGTTCATCACGTCGTCGCTCAGGTACGTGATGTGCCCGATCATCCGCGCAATGCGCAGCCCGCGCTTCGGGATCACTCCGTGGCGGTAGAAGTGGCCGCCGTGGAAGTCCGGGTCGGTCACGATGGCGCGGCGGGCGACTTCGTTGAAGGCAATGTTCTCGGCCGTGAGGTTGGGGGCGCTGGCCACCACCACGGCGTGGCGCATACGGTCGGGGTGCTGCAGCGTCCAGCTCAGGGCCTGCATGCCGCCCAGGCTGCCACCCAGCACGGCGGCGAGCTGCTGTATGCCCAGGCGGTCAAGCAGGCGGGCTTGGGCGTTCACCCAGTCTTCCACCGTCACCACCGGAAAGTCCGCGCCGTAGATTTCGCCTGTGTCGGGGTGCGTGTGCATGGGGCCCGTGGAGCCGAAGCACGAGCCGAGGTTGTTCACGCCGATGACGAAAAAGCGGTTCGTGTCCACCGGCTTGCCGGGGCCGATCATGTTGTCCCACCAGCCCTCGCTCTTGGGCTGGCCCTCGTACACACCCGCAACGTGGTGCGAGGCGTTGAGGGCATGGCACACCAGCACGGCGTTGGACTTGTCGGCATTGAGCGTGCCGTAGGTCTCGAAGGCCAGGTGATAGTCGCGGATGGACGCTCCGCTTTGCAGCGTGAGGGCCTCCGGAAAGTGCATGGACTGGGGCGTGGCAATGAACGACATAAAAAAACCCGACATCGCTAAAAACGAGGCCGGGCAGGTATGTCGGACGGGTCTTTAGCAGGATTTATAAAGCGCCCGCAAGCTGTGGCAAATCGGCGCGTTCGGCAAATATACCAAAAGCGCGCCGGTTTGACTGGCCTGTGTGCCTGCCATCACCCCGACTGGATCAAGTTGCGGGCGCAAAAATGGCCAGCAGGCCCAGCACCAGGAAGATCACTGCCGAGATCAGATGCACCGCGCGAATGGGCACCTTGCGTGTGATCTTGTCGCCCAACCACACCACCGGTGCATTGGCAATCATCATGCCCAGCGTGGTGCCGGCCACCACCCACAGGTAGGCGTTGTACTGTGCGGCGAGCATGACGGTGGCAATCTGGGTCTTGTCTCCCATCTCTGCCAGGAAGAACGCCACCAGCGTGGTGCCGAACACGCCCCAGCGGGGCTTGCCATCGGCATCGCCTTCGTCGAGCTTGTCGGGGATCAGCATCCACACCGCCATGGCGATGAACGAGGCGCCCAGAATCCAGCGCAACATCTGCGGGCCGATGAAGGTCGTGACCCAGGCGCCCACCGCGCCAGCCAGGCCATGGTTGACCAGCGTGGCCACCAAAATGCCCAGAACAATCGGCCAGGGTTTGCGGAAACGGGCTGCCAATACCAATGCGAGCAGCTGGGTTTT
>NZ_CAXIAK010000055.1:0-23328 GCF_964021665.1 uncultured Acidovorax sp. | reverse complement strand
AAGAGCACCACCCGGGGCGCCTACTGCGTCTCGGCCACCGCGAGCCACTGCGTGTGGGGGCAGAAGACCCTTCGACGGATCCAGCGCGCACTACCGACGCCATGACCGCCCACCCCGACGTGCTGCCGTGGCTGCGGGCGGTGTGTTGCGCTGATCGCGCAGGGCCTGGCTGCGCTGGGATTGCTGCAACCAGTCTTCCACGCCGCCTTCAAATTCGCGCCACACACCGTCGCCTTCGTAGGCAATGGTGCTGGTGACCACGTTGTCCAGAAAGGTACGGTCGTGGCTGACGAGGAACACGGTGCCAGGGTAGTCCAGCAGCAGTTCTTCCAGCAGGTCGATGGTTTCGATGTCCAGGTCGTTGGTGGGCTCGTCCAGCACCAGCACGGTGGCGGGGCGGGCGAACAGGCGGGCCAGCAGCAGGCGGTTGCGCTCGCCGCCCGAGAGGGACCGCACGGGCGAATGCGCACGGGCGGGCGAGAACAGAAAGTCGCCCAGGTAGCTGCGCACATGCTTGCGCTGCCCATTGATCTCGATCCACTCGCTACCGGGGCTGATGAAGTCTTCCAGCGTGGCGTCCAGGTCAATCGCGTCGCGCAGCTGGTCGAAGTAGGCCACCTGCAGGTTGGCGCCGCGGCGGATGGTGCCGCTGTCCGGTTCCAGCTCGCCCAGAATCATCTTGAGCAGCGTGGTCTTGCCTGCGCCGTTGGGGCCCAGCAGGCCAATCTTGTCGCCGCGCAGCAGCGTGGCGCTGAAGTCGCTGGCAATCACCTTGTCGCCAAAGGCTTTGCTCACGTGCTGCAGCTCGGCAACGATCTTGCCCTGGTAGTTGCTGTCGCCACCGGTGCCCACTTCCATCTTCACCTTGCCCACCACATCGCGGCGGGCGGCGCGGGTTTCGCGCAGCTTTTCTAGCCGGCCAATGCGGCTTTGGCTGCGCGTGCGGCGCGCTTCCACGCCCTTGCGCACCCACACTTCTTCCTGCGCCAGCAGCTTGTCAGCCTTGGCATTGATGACGGCTTCCTGCGCCAGCTGCTCTTCCTTTTGCAGGCGGTAGGCGGCAAAGTTGCCGGGGTACGAGCGCAGCTGGCCCCGGTCCAGCTCGACGATGCGGGTGGCAATGCGGTCCAGAAACGCCCGGTCGTGGGTGATGGTGACCACGCTGCCCTTGAAGTCGATGAGCAAATCCTCCAGCCAGCGGATGGAGTCCAGGTCCAGGTGGTTGGTGGGTTCATCGAGCAGCAGCACATCGGGCCGGGCCACCAGGGCCTGGGCCAGGGCCACGCGCTTTTTGGTGCCGCCCGACAGGTCGCCCACGCGCGCTTCAGGGTTCAGGTGCAGGCGCTGCAGGGTTTCTTCCACGCGCTGCTCCCAGTTCCAGGCGTCGGCCGCTTCGATCTGGGTTTGCAGGGCGTCCAGGTCCACGCCATCGGCGTGGGCCAGGTATTGTTCGCGCAAGGCAATCACCCCGGCCAGCCCGGCAGAGGCCGCCTGGAAGATGGTGGCGTCGGGGTCCAGTGCGGGTTCTTGCTCCACAAAGGCGATGCGGGTGCCTTGCTGCACTTGCAGCGTGCCGTCGTCGGGCTTGGCCAGCCCGCCCAGGATTTTGAGCAGCGAAGACTTGCCCGCGCCGTTGCGGCCGATCAGGCCGACGCGTTCATTGGTTTCAAGGGAAAAGCCGGTGTGGTCCAGCAAAGCGACATGCCCGAAAGCCAGCTGGGCATTGAGTAGGGTGATAAGAGCCATGGGGGGGATTATCCGGGGGGCGCCCTGGCGGGTTGTTCAGAAGGGCTTCCACCCAATGCCACAATCGCGCTTCCATGCAAATTCCTTACGAACTGGCTTTGGGCTGGCGCTACACCCGCGCCGGCCGCGCTACGCGGCGCAACGGCTTCATCTCGTTCATCTCGGGCGTGTCCATGCTGGGCATTGCCCTGGGGGTGGCGGCGCTCATCATCGTGCTGAGCGTGATGAACGGCTTTCAAAAAGAGGTGCGCGACCGCATGCTCAGTGTGGTGTCGCACATCGAGATTTTTGCGCCCCACGGGGCCGCGATGCCCGACCCCGCCCGGACGCTGGCCGAAGCGCAGCGAAACCCCAACGTGGTGGGCGCAGCGCCCTTTGTGTCGGCCCAGGCCCTGCTGGCCCGTGGCGAAGACATGAAGGGCACGCTGGTGCGCGGCATTGACCCGGACAAAGAAGGCGCGGTGACCGACTTGGCCGCCACCAACGCCGAGGTGCTCAAGCAACTGGTGCCTGGCGAGTTCCGCGTGGTGCTGGGGCGCGAGCTGGCCCGTTCGCTGGGGGCGCGTGTGGGCGATGCCATCACGCTGATTGCCCCGGCCGGGCAAGTCACCCCCGCAGGCGTGGTGCCCCGCCTCAAGCAGATGACGGTGGCGGGCACGTTTGACTCCGGCCACTACGAATACGACTCGGCCCTGGTGATGCTGCACCACGAAGATGCGCAGCGCATCTTCCGGCTGGAAGGCCCCACGGGCGTGCGCCTGAAGCTCAAGGACCTGCACCAGGCCCGCGAGGTGGCGCAGCAGCTGGCAGGCAGCCTGAGCGGCGACTTGCTGATCCGCGACTGGACGCAGCAGAACCGCACCTGGTTTGCCGCCGTGCAGCTCGAAAAACGCATGATGTTCATCATCCTCACGCTCATCGTGGCCGTGGCGGCCTTCAACCTGGTGAGCACGCTGGTGATGACGGTGACG
Source organism: uncultured Acidovorax sp. (assembly GCF_964021665.1). Classification (NCBI taxonomy): domain Bacteria; kingdom Pseudomonadati; phylum Pseudomonadota; class Betaproteobacteria; order Burkholderiales; family Comamonadaceae; genus Acidovorax; species uncultured Acidovorax sp. The sequence continues at coordinate 20,611 of NZ_CAXIAK010000055.1, read as the reverse complement.
GACAAGCGCGCCGACATCGCCATCCTGCGCACGCTGGGCGCCAGCCCGAAAAGCATCATGGGCATCTTTGTGGTGCAGGGCGCCATGGTGGGGGTGATTGGCACCTGCGTGGGCCTGCTGCTGGGTTTGGGCATTGCCGCCAACATCGACGTGATCGTCCCGGCCATCGAGCGGGCGTTGAATGCCAGCTTCTTGCCCAAGGACATCTACCTCATCAGCAAGATGCCGAGCGAGCCGCAGGCCAGCGACATCGTGCCCATTGGCGTCATTTCTTTGGTGCTGGCCTTCGTGGCCACGCTGTACCCCAGCTGGCGTGCCAGCCGTGTCAATCCTGCAGAGGCACTCCGCTATGAATAATGTAGCTGCTCGCGCTTATTCAGAGGGCGCTGCAGGCCAAAATGGCCAAAATTCTCTGGGCGGTGAGGTGGTGCTGGAAGCCAAGGGCCTGACCAAGCGCTTCACCGAAGGCCGCCTGGACGTGACCGTGCTGCACGGTGTGGATCTGCAAATCCGCGCAGGCGAGACGCTGGCCATCGTCGGGGCTTCGGGTTCGGGCAAGAGCACGCTGCTGCATCTGCTGGGCGGGCTGGATGCGCCCACGGCGGGCACCGTGCGACTCAAGGGCTCGGAGATGTCGGCCCTTTCGCCCGATCGGCAGGGCCAGCTGCGCAACCAGCACCTGGGCTTCATTTACCAGTTTCACCACCTGCTGCCTGAGTTCAGCGCGCTGGACAACGTGGCCATGCCCCTGCGCATTCGCCGCCTGCCGTTGGCCCAGTGCCATGCCGAGGCCGAACGCGTGCTGGCCTCTGTGGGCCTGGCCGGGCGCTTGCAGCATCGCCCGGCCGAGCTGTCGGGCGGCGAGCGCCAGCGTGTGGCCATTGCCCGCGCCCTGGTCACGCGCCCGGCTTGCGTGCTGGCCGACGAGCCCACCGGCAACCTCGACCGCAGCACGGCCGACGGCGTGTTCGACCTGATGCTGCAACTGGCCCGCGACCAGGGCACCGCGTTTGTGATGGTGACGCACGACGAATCACTGGCCGCGCGCTGCCACCGGGTGGTGCGGCTCACCTCTGGCGTGCTGCGCTGATCGGTGCACTTGCGGCCCATGGCCTGGATTGACACCCACGCCCACCTGGATGCGCCCGAGCTGGCGCACGATGTGGACGCGGTGCGCGAGCAGGCCCGGGCCCAGGGCGTGGTGCATTGCGTGCTGCCCGCGGTAGAGCGCAGCAACTGGGACAGCGTGCGCCTGCTGGCCCACCGCCATGGCGACAGCTATGCCCTGGGCATTCACCCCCTGTACACCGGCCGCGCGCAGGACGAAGACCTTGAGCTGCTGGCCCACACCCTGCAGCAGCACCGCGCTGACCCGCGCCTGGTGGCCGTGGGCGAAATCGGGCTCGACTACTTTGTGCCGGGGCTGGACGCCGAGCGCCAGCAGCGCTTTTACCGCGCGCAGCTGGTGCTGGCGCGGCGGTTTGATTTGCCCGTCATCCTGCATGTGCGCCGCTCGGCCGACCAGCTTCTGAAGGCGCTGCGCCAGGTGAAGGTGCGGGGGGGCATTGCCCACGCGTTCAACGGCAGCCTGCAGCAGGCCCAGGCGTTCATTGCGCTGGGCTTCAAGCTGGGGTTTGGCGGGGCGGTGACCTACGACCGCGCCCTGCAACTGCGCCGCCTGGCCACCGAGCTGCCGCTGGGCAGCCTGGTGATGGAAACCGATTCGCCCGACATTCCCCCGCACTGGCTCTACACCACCGCTGCCGAGCGGGCGCAGGGCCAGCCCCAGGGTCGCAACACCCCTGCCGAGCTGCCCCGCATTGCGCAGGTGGTGGCTGGTCTGCGCGGCATGGCTGTGGCGGACCTGGCCCAGGCCAGCACCGCCAATGCCTGCGCCGCATTGCCGGGGTTGCAGAAGTTATTGCATCAAAATGGCCTGTAGCGCTTATCTATCAAGCGCTTATTGCTATTGAATTAATAGCTGAAACTCCCTAGCGGTGCCTGGATACATTCTGGATACACAGGCCGTTCACAATCCTCCGCCATGACCACCCCGCAGGAACCCGCACCCTTGGCCGACGGCGCTGCAACCCCAGCCAGTGAGGTGCCGACGCGGCTGGTGGGCTTGCCCCCGGTGGTTTCGGATCGCACCGTGGTGCTGGTGCTGGGCAGCTTTCCTGGGGCCGCGTCGCTCAAGGCGCAGCAGTATTACGGGCACCCGCAAAACCACTTCTGGCGCATTCTGCAAAGCCTGTGGCCCCAGCACCCCTTGCCGCCCGCCGGGCCGCAGCACTACGCCCAGCGCTGTGCCTGGCTGCTGGAGCGCCGCTTGGGCCTTTGGGACGTGTACGCCAGTTGTGAGCGCGAGGGCAGTCTGGACACCAGCATTCGCCACGCCGTGGTCAATGATTTTGCGCAGTTGCTGCGCGAATGCCCTGGCCTGCGCGCCATCGCCCACAATGGTGGGGAAAGCTTCAAGCACAGCGCGGCGGTGCGGCAACAATGGGCGGGTGCCTACTCTGGCGCCCAGGTGCAGTCGGTGCGCCTGCCCTCCACCAGCCCTGCCAACGCCAGCTGGAGCTTTGAACGTAAACAGACTGCCTGGGCCGAACTGATGGCCGCGCACGGATTGCTTTGAACCCATGACCCGCAAGAAAAACACCACCCCCGAGCTGCCGGAAGTCAGCGTTTCTGACGATGGCGAAGTGCGCCACCTGCACCTGGGCACCCCCTGGATTCAGGGCTCCATGCGTGTGGACGACCCCTTCGCGCTGGAGCTGGAATACGTGCAGCGCATGATGGCCTGGCTGCTGTTCGTGGAGCCCACCTCCGTCACCAAGCGGCACGCCATGCAGCTGGGCCTGGGGGCCGGGGCCATCACCAAGTTCTGCCACAAAAAACTGCGCCTGTGCGCCACCGCCATCGAGCTGAACCCACAGGTGCTGGCCGTGTGCCGCCAGTGGTTCAAGCTGCCGCCCGATGGGGCCAAGCTGCGCGTCATCCTGGGCGATGCCGCCAAGGAAATCCGCGACCCCATGTGGCTGGGCACGGTGGATGCCCTGGCGGTGGACCTGTACGACCACGAAGCCGCCGCGCCCGTGCTCGACAGCCCCGACTTCTACGCCGACTGCCGCGCGCTGCTGTCGGAAGACGGGTGCATGACGGTGAACCTGTTTGGCCGATCGTCCAGCTTTGAGCGCAGCCTGCAAAGCATGGCCACTGCGTTTGGCGAAGAGGCGCTGTGGGCCTTCAAGCCCACGCGCGAAGGCAACACCGTGGTGTTGGCCCAGCGCACCCCTTCGCGCCCCAAGCGCGCCGAGCTGATGGCCCGCGCCGAGGTGGTGCAAGAGCGCTGGGGCCTGCCTGCCACCAAGTGGCTGCGCGTGTTCAAGCCCGTGGTGGCTTGAAGAAGGCCAGGGCGGCACCGGTGTGCGGCCCGGGTTGTTGATGTTGTCGATTCCAGCAGGTTTGTCCCATGTCCACCGTTCCTCCCGCCGTTCCCCGCGCTTCTTCGTCCGCTGCGTTCACAGGCCCCCTGGTCTGGCGTAAGGTGGTGGACTGGCTCAGCGCGGATGGCGTGATTTCGACCGACGAGGCGCAGCGCACCATTGCGCGCTGTTCCCAGGCCGAAAGCGCCCAGAACCCGCTGGTGCGCCTGTCCAACGTGGCCATGGCGCGCGCCAGCGATGGCCGCCCGCTGGACATCGAGGCACTGACCGAATACCTGGCCCAGCGCGCCGGCCTGCCGTACCTGCGCATCGATCCGCTGCGGGTGGATGTGGGCCGCGTGGCCGACACCATGAGCGCCACCTACGCCGAGCGCCACAAGGTGCTGCCTGTGCAGGTCACACCCACGGAAGTGGTGGTGGCCACGGCCGAGCCGTTTGTGACCGACTGGGTGGCCGAGGTCGAGCGCCAGTCGCGCCGAACGGTGCGCCGCGTGGTGGCCAACCCGCAAGACATCCACCGCTTCACCGCCGAATTTTTTGCGCTGGCCAAATCCGTGCGTTCGGCCCAGAAAGCCGGTGGCGCCAGCGCGGGCAGCAGCTTTGAGCAACTGGTGGAGCTGGGCAAGACCAACAAGCAGCTCGATGCCAACGACCAGGGCGTGGTCAAGGTGGTGGACTGGCTGTGGCAATACGCCTTCGACCAGCGCGCCAGCGACATCCACCTGGAGCCACGGCGCGAGCAAGGCGTGATCCGTTTTCGCATCGACGGTGTGTTGCATCCGGTGTACCAGATGCCCATGGGCGTGCACAACGCCATCATTTCGCGCATCAAGCTGCTGGGCCGCATTGACGTGGTGGAAAAGCGCCGCCCGCAGGACGGTCGCATCAAGACCCGCAACCCGCGCGGCGAAGAGGTGGAAATGCGCTTGTCCACCTTGCCCACGGCCTTTGGCGAAAAGATGGTGATGCGGATTTTTGACCCCGACAACGCCGTGAAAGACCTGGACGCGCTGGGCTTTTCGCAGCACGACGCGCAGCGCTGGGAGTCTCTGGTCAAGCGCCCGCACGGCATCATTTTGGTGACGGGGCCCACGGGCTCGGGCAAGACGACCACGCTGTACTCCACGCTCAAGCGCGTGGCCACTGAAGAGGTGAACGTCAGCACGGTGGAAGACCCCATCGAAATGATCGAGCCCAGCTTCAACCAGACCCAGGTGCAGCCGCAGCTCGACTTCAATTTTGCCGAAGGGCTGCGCGCCCTCATGCGGCAGGACCCGGACATCATCATGGTGGGCGAAATCCGCGATCTGGAAACCGCCGAGATGGCCATCCAGGCCGCGCTGACGGGGCATTTGGTGTTCTCCACCCTGCACACCAACGATGCCCCCAGCGCCATCACCCGCATGATGGAACTGGGTGTGCCGTCGTACCTCATCAACGCCACGCTGCTGGGTGTGCTGGCGCAGCGGCTGGTGCGCACCTTCTGCAAACAGTGCAAGCAGCCAGACCCCAGCGCTCAGCGCGAGGCCTTGGCCGAGGTCGTCAAGCCCTGGAAGCTCAACGGTGCCTACCAGCCTTACAAGGCCGTGGGCTGCGTGGACTGCCGCATGACCGGGTTCCAGGGGCGCATGGGGCTGTATGAACTGCTCACGGTGACCGAGCCGCTCAAGGACAAGATCAACCAGGCTCCGTCCATCGAGGCGCTGCGCCGCCAGGCGGTGCAGGACGGCATGCGTCCGCTGCGTCTGGCAGGCGCGCTGCGGGTGGCGGAAGGGGTAACTTCACTCGAAGAGGTCATTGCGGCTACGCCACCGCTGGAGGCGTGAGTGTTCTCCACAACGGGGTTTTCCCTGGAATTTCGGTGCCTATCACAGGAGCGTTACGGAATGTAGGTGGAATCCACATCGAGTGCCCCGAACCTTGGAACCACAATCGGCCGATCCGGATTTCCGTAAAGGGGACAAACTCGTGAAAATCAAGAGTCAGAAAGACTTTTGTGCCGGCCTCATGTTCATGGGCGTAGGCACTGCGTTTGCGTGGGGTGCCACCACGTACAACATTGGCACTGGCGCCCGCATGGGCCCTGGCTACTTTCCATTGATCCTGGGGATCTTGCTGGCCATCATCGGCTTGGTGATCACCTTCCAGGCCACCACGGCCGAAACCCCCGATGGGGACAAGATCGGCAAGTGGGCCTGGAAGCCGCTGTTCTTCATCCTGGCGGCCAACTTCACCTTCGGCATCTTGCTGGGCGGTCTGCCTAGCATCGGCGTTCCGGCCATGGGCCTGATCGTTGGCATCTACGCCTTGACCTTCATTGCCAGCCTGGCCGGCAACGAGTTCAGGGCCAAGTCGGTGTTTGTGCTTGCCACCATTCTGGCGGCAGGCAGCTACGTGGCTTTCGTGTGGGCGCTGAAGTTGCAGTTCCCGGTGTGGCCTAGTTTCATTTCGGGTTAAGGCAGGAGCACCACCATGGAATTGTTCGATAACCTGGCGCTCGGCTTTGGCGTCGCCTTCACGTTTCAAAATCTCGTTTACTGCTTTGTCGGCTGTCTGCTGGGCACGCTGATTGGCGTGTTGCCTGGCATTGGCCCTGTGGCCACCATCGCCATGCTGCTGCCAGCCACGTACGCGCTGCCCCCCGTGGCGGCGCTGATCATGCTGGCCGGTATCTACTACGGCGCGCAGTACGGTGGTTCGACCACCGCCATCTTGGTGAACCTGCCGGGCGAATCGTCGTCGGTGGTGACCGTGATCGACGGCTACCAGATGGCCCGCAAGGGCCGTGCAGGCCCTGCGCTGGCCGCTGCGGGTCTGGGCTCGTTCTTCGCCGGCTGCGTGGGTACGCTGATTCTGGCGGCCTTTGCGCCTCCGCTGACTGAAGTCGCCTTCAAGTTCGGCCCTGCGGAATACTTCTCGCTCATGGTGCTTGGCCTGATTGGCGCTGTGGTGCTGGCTTCTGGCTCGCTGCTCAAGGCGGTGGCCATGATTGTTCTGGGCCTGTTGATGGGTTTGGTGGGTACCGACGTGAACTCGGGCGTGGCCCGCTTCAGCTTCGATATCCCTGAGCTGACCGACGGCATCGGCTTCGTGACGATTGCCATGGGTGTGTTCGGCTACGGCGAAATCATTGCCAACCTGGCCCGTCCTGACGACGATCGCGAAGTGTTCACTGCCAAGGTGGAAGGCCTGTTCCCCACCAAGGAAGACTTCAAGAACATGTTCCCTGCGGTGTTGCGTGGTACCAGCCTGGGCTCGGCTCTGGGTATCTTGCCCGGTGGCGGTGCGTTGCTGGCAGCGTTTGCGGCTTACACGGTTGAGAAGAAAACCAAGCTGCGTCCTGGCGAAGTGCCATTCGGCCAAGGCAACATCCGCGGTGTGGCGGCTCCTGAGTCTGCCAACAACGCTGGTTCGCAAACCTCGTTCATTCCTCTGCTGACCCTGGGCATTCCTCCCAACGCCGTGATGGCGCTGATGGTGGGTGCCATGACCATCCACAACATCCAGCCTGGTCCCCAGGTGATGACCAGCAACCCCGAACTGTTCTGGGGCCTGATCGCCTCGATGTGGATCGGCAATGCGATGCTGGTGATCCTGAACCTGCCGCTGATCGGCATCTGGATCAAGCTGCTGACGGTGCCTTACCGCTGGCTGTACCCGTCCATCGTGCTGTTCTGCGCGGTGGGTGTGTATTCCACCAACAACAACACCTTTGACATCTGGATGGTGGGTGCGTTTGGTCTGATCGGCTACATCTTCCACAAGCTGGGCACCGAGCCTGCGCCATTGCTGCTGGGCTTCATCCTTGGCCCGATGATGGAAGAGAACCTGCGCCGTGCGCTGCTGCTGTCGCGTGGCGACTGGAGCGTGTTTGTCACGCGTCCTCTGTCGGCCGGTCTGCTGGCTGCGGCGGCTCTGTTGCTCATCATCGTGCTGCTGCCAGCCGTGAAGAACAAGCGCGAAGAAGCCTTCGTGGAAGACTGATAACGGCAAGGGAGAGGCTTTCTCTCCCGTCTTTGCGCACCTCCAACAACGGCACCTTCGGGTGCCGTTGTTTTTTGCCGTGTGGCGGCGCAGCGGAATAGGGCAGCCGGTACACAATGGGGCTGCTTTGCTTTCCGGGATTTGCATGTCTGCCACGATCAGCCCCACGCAGCACCCGCACCGGGTGTTGCTGCACAACGAAATCCACGCCCGCCCGCCAGAGGCCATGTCGGCGCCGCTGGCCATTGCCCATATCGTCATGCTGGCCGATGCTGCCGAGCGCGAGGCCAGCCGTGCCCATGTGGCCGCGCTGCTGCGCGACCACCACCTGGCGCTGCCCGATGCGGGCACCACCCATCTGCGCATGGACCTGGGGGCCTTTCGCCTACGCTGGGAACTGCATACCGAATTCGTTTCCTGGACCTTCATGGTGCCTGCGGCGGTGGAATCGTTCGGTGAGCGGGAGCCCGTGAGCGCCATCGCCTCGGTGCCGCGCGAGTGGCTGGCGGCACTGCCCGGCCAATGCCTGTGCAGCCTGAACTTGTGGGTGTTGCCCACCCACACCTTCGGCTCGGGCTCGCTGATCAAGCATGTGCTGCATGAGGACACGCTGCTGGCTTCTACCGTGGCGGACGGGCACGGTGAGGTCTATACCGACTTTGCCATCCACGCCGACGGCTTTTCGCGCATGGTGTTGCTGGCTGGCGGCATGACGCAGCGCCGCCTGGGCCGCCTGGTGCAGCGCCTGCTGGAGATCGAAACCTACCGCATGGCCGCCCTGCTGGGGCTGCCTGCTGCGCGCGAGGCCTCTGCTGTGCTGGCCTTTGCCGAGCGTGAACTGGCCGAGCTGGCCAACGCCATCCGCACCGCCAACCGCGATGATGAACCTGCGCTGCTGGACCGCCTGACCCGGCTGGCCGGGCAGGTGGAGAGCCAGTACGCCGCCACACATTCGCGGTTTTCTGCGAGCAGCGCCTATTTCGAGCTGGTGGATCGGCGCATCAAGGACATTGCCGAGTCGCGCCTGGCGGGCATGCAGACCATTGGGGAGTTCATGGACCGGCGCCTCACGCCCGCCCGCAGCACCTGCGAATGGGCCGCGCGCAGGCAGGATGCCCTGTCCCAACGCGTTTCGCGCATGAGCAACCTGCTGCGCACGCGGGTGGAAATCGAGCAGCAGCAAAGCAGCCAGGCCCTGCTGGCCACCATGAACCAGCGGCAGGACCTGCAACTCAAGCTGCAGTCCACGGTGGAAGGCTTGTCGGTGGCGGCCATCACTTACTACATCGTGGGACTGGTCACTTACCTGGCCAAGGGCGGCAAGGCCCTGGGCTGGCCGCTGTCGCCAGAGTCCACCGCGGCCATTGCCATTCCGCTGGTGGCCGTGAGCGTATGGCTGTCTTTACGCCGCTTGCACCACCGGTTGTTTCGCAAGCATTGAGCGGGGCGGTTGCTGCGCGCGTCTGCCATCGCCAGTGGAGCAGGCTGGCACCCAAATGCTCGACGCCGCCGCCTGGCCTGCCGTGCCACACTGGGGCGTTGCTGCCCCCATTCTTCAAAGAACCTTCCCGTGTCGCATCCTGCTACATCCGCTGACAAGCACTCTGGCCTGGCTGGGGGCATGGCGCTGGCGCTGCTGGGCTCCATCGCGTTCAGCGGCAAGGCCATCATCGTCAAGCTGGCCTACCGCTACGGTGTGGACGCGGTCACCCTCATCATGTACCGCATGCTGTTTGCGCTGCCCATCTTTGCCGCGATGGCATGGTGGGCCAGCCGGGGCAAGCCGCCCCTGTCGCGCAAAGACTGGTTGGGGGTACTGGGCCTGGGCGTCACTGGGTATTACCTCGCCAGCTTTCTGGACTTTGCAGGGCTGATGTACGTGACGGCCAGCCTGGAGCGCCTCATCCTGTACCTCAACCCCACGCTGGTGGTGGTGCTGGGCTGGGCGCTGTATGGCAAGCGCATCCGGGCCGGGCAGGCGCTGGGCATGGGCATCAGCTATTGCGGCGTGGTGCTGGTGTTTGGGCTGGAGGCCCGGGAGCAAGGCGCGCACGCCGCCTGGGGTGCGTTGCTAATTTTCTTGAGCGCCGTGAGCTATGCGGTGTACCTGGTCTACAGCGGCGAGATGGTGCAGCGCATCGGGGCGCTGCGTCTGGTGGGCTTGGCCACCACGGTGGCCTGCCTGTGCTGCCTGGCCCAGTTTGTGGCGCTGCGGCCTTTGGGGGCGGCCATCGTGGCGCCTGAAGTGTTGTGGCTGTCGGTGCTGAACGCCATTCTTTGCACGGCTGCGCCGGTGCTCATGGTCATGATGGCCATCGAACGCATTGGTGCCGGCATGGCCGCGCAAGCGGGCATGGTGGGCCCGCTGTCCACCATCCTCATGGGAATCTGGATTCTGGGCGAGCCCTTCACCCTGTGGCTGGCGGCGGGCACGGCCCTGGTCATGCTCGGTATCTTCGTGTTCACCCGTTCGGCAAGGCGGGCGAACGCTTAACGCATGGGGCAGGGCGCTGCCCTCGCTTAGCGGTTGCCTGCGCCCCAGCTGTTGGCGCCACCGCCTGCAGCGCCGCCACCCCAGGCGTTGCCGTTGTTGCCCGAAGAGTAGGTGGACAGGCCCGGTGGAGCGGGCGGCTGTTGGGTGTTGGAGGGCATGCGCTGGTAGGGCGATGCCTGCCCCCCCGCCGTGCGCGTGTTGGGTGCTGCATGCTTGGTGGGCGTTTGCGGTGCATCGTCGGCGCTGCTGTCTCCCTCATGGCCATCTTCGGCGTGGTCGGCCTCTGCGGGAGCCTGGGCTGCTTTTCCATTCCCCCAGCCCCGCGTGCCGGCCGTGGTGGTGGGTGTGGTGGTGCTGGTGCCGCCGCGCCCGAGCACGCCGCCCAGGGTGCGCATGCTGCCGGTGCTGGCATTGTTGTTGCCCGAGGGAGCTGCCGAGTTGGCCGAGCCCATGTCAAAGTTGTGCACCCAGCCGGTGGCGCCTTGGGGCGTCTGCACCTTGACCCAGGGGCCATTGCGCTCCGAAGTCCGGGTCACCTGTGTGTTGGCCGGAATCTGCCCCAGGCTCGGTGCGTTGTCTGCGGGTGATTCGCGCAGTTCGGTCGAGCGCTTGACCACTGCCGTTTGGGCATGTGCAGCGCTCAAAGGTACCGCTGCCGCGAAAGCCAGGCCGCTGGCAAGGGCTAGGTGATGGAGCCAGTTCATGGTGAAAGCCTCAATTTATGATCCGCTGGATGGGGCATCCAACGTAAACCGGAGATTGTTATGGATTTGGGAATTGCGGGCAAATGGGCTTTGGTGTGCGGCGCCAGCAAGGGGCTGGGCTTTGGCTGTGCCCAGGCTTTGGTGCGTGAGGGCGTGAATGTCGTCATCAATGCACGCAACGCCGATGTGTTGGCTCAAGCTGCTGCTAAATTGATAGCTGCCAGCGCTGAATACGCAAGCGCTAGAGGCCAAAAAGACTCACAACCTGCCGTCGTGGCCGTGGCTGCTGACATCACCACCCCCGAAGGCCGTGCCGCCGTGTTTGCCGCTGCGGGTGGCTCAGGCCGCGACTTCGATATCGTCGTGACCAACGCCGGTGGCCCCCCTCCAGGAGATTTCCGCGATTGGGATCGCGACGCGTGGATCAAGGCGGTAGACGCCAACATGCTCACGCCCATCGAGCTGATCAAGGCCACGGTGGATGGCATGGCCGCACGGGGCTTTGGGCGCGTGATCAACATCACCTCCAGCGCTGTGAAGGCGCCGATTGATGTGTTGGGTTTGTCCAACGGCGCGCGCAGTGGCCTGACGGGGTTTGTGGCGGGCGTGGCGCGCAGCAAGATCGCGTCGCAGGGCGTGACCATCAACAACCTGCTGCCCGGCAAGTTCGACACCGATCGCCTGGCCACCACGATGCAAGCCGTTGCCACCAAAACCGGCAAAAGCTCGCAAGAGGTCCGCGTGGCGCAGCAAGCCCAGATTCCGGCTGGCCGCTTCGGAACGCCCGACGAGTTTGGCGCCATTTGCGCTTTCCTGTGCAGCGTGCATGGCGCCTACATCACCGGCCAGAACGTGCTGGCTGACGGTGGTGCGTTTGCGGGCGTGTAACTGAAACGGGCTGGGGGCGGTGCGGCCTTCGCATTTTGTTGGCCCGCCCCTCGTCCGGCCACAACCCACGCTGGCGGCGCTGCCCATGCATGCAGTCTCGATCGACGTCAATTAACTGTTTCCATGCATTAGATTTTTCGGTGAAAACGGGCGTAGCGTAGGCACAATGGCGCATTCCTGCCTGTGGCCCGCAGGGTGGTGCTCTTCGGCTTTTCCAGTGGGGAAGAGCAAAGAGAAACGGGGCTTGTCTGGCAGCCATGCTGAGTCTTTCTCGTTTGCCTCGACTGTTTCGGCGCTGCGCTGCTGCGCTGTGTTGCGGCGTGGTCGGGTGGACGGCGACGTTTGCCTGGTCGCAGCCGCCAGCGTCCAAACCCCCGGTAGCGGTGTCCCACCTGCGTGTGGTGGGCGGTTTGGCCGAGCTCAACCAGTATGTACGCCGTGAAGAACCCTTCTGGACGCGCGAACTCGCGCGCCTGAGCGGTGGGCGCTACACCGCAGAAATCGTCCCGTTCGACCGGGCCGGGGTGCCCGGCACCGAAATGCTGCGCTTGCTGCAGTTGGGAGTGGTGCCGTTGGGTACGGCGCTGATGAGCTCTTTTTCTGCCCAGCATCCCGAATACACGGCCCCGGATCTGGCGGGGCTGAACCCCGACATTGCCACCTTGCGCACCACGCTGGCCGCCTTTCGCCCGCATCTGGAGAAAGCGCTGCGCGATCAGCATGGGGTGGAGCCCTTGGCCATCTATGTGTATCCAGCGCAGGTGATCTTTTGCGGTAAGCCCCTGCGCAGCTTGGCCGATTTGGCAGGGCGCCGGGTGCGCGTGTCATCGTCCACCCAGGCGGATTTTGTGAGCGCCCTGGGCGCAGAGCCCATGCTCACCGGCTTTGCCCAGATCGTGCCCAATGTGACGGCGGGCAGCATCGAGTGCGCGGTCACCGGAACCATGTCGGGCAATACGCTGGGGCTGCACAATTTGATGAGCCATGTGCATGCCTTGCCCGTGACCTGGGGGTTGGCGGTGTTCGGCGCCAACCGCGCCGTCTGGGCTGCCCTGCCGCCGGATTTGCGCGAATTGCTCAAGCGCGAGCTGCCCAAGCTGGAAGCCGACATCTGGGCAGAATCCGAACGCGAAACCGCCGATGGCATGGCCTGCAACCGTGGCGCGCCCGAGTGCCAGGCGGGCCGCAAAGGGCGCATGGTGGTCGTGCCGGTTTCGGCGCAGGATGAACAGCGCCGCAAAGAGATTCTCACCTCCACCGTCCTGCCCCGCTGGCTCCAGCGCTGTGGCGCCCGGTGCGCCCAGGTGTGGAACAGCACCATCGGACCGGCGCGGGGCATCCCTGTACCCAAGTCACCATGAACGTGGCGGTACCTCGGCGTATCAAGTTCTTCGTAGGGGGCGGGGTTGCGGCATTCGTGCTGGCCGTGGTCACGGTGGCGGCGGTGCTCATCTTCAATGCACGGCAGGTCGCCCTGTCGGACGGCGCCAGCGGTGCGGTGCGTTTTGTCTCTAGTGCCGAAGCTGCGCTCAACCGTTCCCTGTTGGGCATTGACGTCTTGCTGGCCAGCATGGACGAGATATTGGATCTGTCGGCGGTGCGGGCGGAATGGCTGGACCCGGAAGTGACCAGCCAGCGCCTGCGCAGCTCGGCCCGCCAAAGCCTGATGGTGCGCTATGTGGCGCTGGTAGACAGGCAGGGGCGCGTTTTGGGTTCGTCAGACGCCGCAGGTGCTGCGGTGGCCTTGTCGTTGCCTTTGGGGTTTGCCGAATCGGTGTTTGAGCAGCCGCTGCCGATGTTGATGGTGAGCGCGCCAGCCGTGAGCTTTGTGAGCGCGGAGCGTGTGCTCTATCTGGCCCGGCAGCTTCGGCTGGCCGACGGAACGCCATTGCTGGCAGTCGCCGAAATGCCCGTGGGTTCGCTGGCCGGTGTTCTGGTTCAGGGCATGGACATTGCCGGGTTGGAGGTCACGCTGGAGCGTGCCTCAGGCCAGCTTCTGCTGACCATGCCGCGGCAGGAAGAGAAATTGGCCAGGGTGCTGACTCCGCCGCTGGCCGAGCTGGATGTGACCGGGCCGCGGTGGAATGCCCGTGCGCGCCTGGGCGGAGAGCAGGCCCTGGTGGTGTACCGCCCGTTGATGTACCAGGACTTGCGCATTGCTGCCAGTGTGCCGCTGCACGCCGCGCTGGCCAATTGGCGCGCAGCGCGCGATGGCATCGTGCTGACGGCGCTGGGTTTTGTGGTGATGATTGTGGTGGTGGGGGTTGTTTCACTGCGCTACGTTGACCGCATGACCCAGGCCCGTTTGGCGATTGCGCAGTCGAAGGCCACGCTCGACGAGGCACTGGAATCCATGGTCAGCGGCTTTGTGGTGCTCGACAGCCAGCTTCGCCTGGTGCAGTGGAACCGGCGCTTTGAAGAGATTTATCCGTGGCTCAAGGGGCAACTGGCGCCCCAGGTTCCGTTCAAGGAATTGCTGAAAGAGAAAGCCCGGCACCACCTGGAAAACGCCAGCGACGAAGAGCAGCAGCGCTGGGTGGAGCAGCGCGTGGCAGTGCAGCGCAACCCCCAGGGGCCGCATGAGCAGGGCCTGCCCGATGGGCGTGTCATCCAGGTCACCGAGCGGGCCACGCCCGATGGCGGCCTGGTGATCACGTACCACGACGTGACCGAGCTGCGCCAGGCCAGCGCAGAGATCGAAAACCTGGCTTTCTACGACCCGCTGACCGGGCTGCCCAACCGGCGCCTGTTGATGGACCGTATCCAGCAGTCGGTGGTGGCCAACGCCCGCAGTGGTTTGCATGGGGCCCTGCTGTTTCTGGACCTGGACCACTTCAAGACCCTCAACGACACCCTGGGGCATGAGGTGGGAGACTTGCTGCTGCAGCAGGTGGCGCAGCGCCTGAAGGCCTGTGTGCGCACGGAAGACACGGTGGCGCGGCTCGGGGGCGATGAGTTTGTGATCATGCTCAAGAACCTGGCCACCAACAGCGAAGAGGCAGCATCGCTGGCCCGCCGGGTGGGCGAGAAGATCCTGCGCCGCCTCAACATGCCCTATTTGCTGGACACCCACACCTACCACAGCACCCCCAGCATTGGCGCCACCCTCATCGGGCAAGACATGCAGCCGCCGGTGGACTTGCTCAAGCAGGCCGACATTGCCATGTACCAGGTGAAGTCACAGGGGCGCAATTCCCTGTGCTTTTTTGATCCGCAGATGCAGATCGCCATCAACCAGCGCGTGCAACTGGAGCACGACCTGCAGATGGCCATCACCGGCAACCAGTTTGAACTGCACTACCAGCCACAGCAGCGCCTGGATGGGCGAATTGTGGGAGTGGAGGGCCTGATCCGCTGGCGCCACCCCGAGCGGGGGCTGGTGGCGCCAGGGGCATTCATCAGCGTGGCCGAGGAGAGCGAAATCATCGTGCCGATCGGGCACTGGGTCTTGCGCACCGCGTGCGAGCAACTGGCGGCATGGAAGGGTGACCCGCGCTGCCAGCATGTGCAGGTGTCGGTCAACGTCAGTGCGCGGCAGTTCCGCCAGCACGACTTTGTGGCCCGGGTGGTGGAAGTGCTGCGCGAGACGGGCGCCCCCGCGCACTTGCTCAAGCTGGAGCTGACGGAGTCGCTGGTGCTGGACGATGTGGACGACACCATTGCCAAGATGGTCCAGCTCAAGACCAAGGGCGTGCGCTTCTCGGTGGACGATTTTGGCACCGGCTACTCATCGCTGGCATACCTCACGCGCCTGCCGCTCGACCAGCTCAAGATCGACCAGTCGTTCGTGCACAACCTGGGCGTGAAACATACCGACGATGTGATCGTGCAGACCATCATCGGCATGGCCCGCAACCTGGAACTGGATGTGATTGCCGAAGGGGTGGAAACCGCCGAGCAGCGTGACACGCTGGCGCGGTATGGCTGCCACTACTTCCAGGGCTATTTGCTAGGGCGGCCCATGCCACTGAGCGAGATCGAAGCCCTGCTGGGCAATGACCTGGCTTTGCTGGGCTGATACGGATTTGCCGGCAACCGTATCGCGTCGCCGGTTCGCTTTGCCGTGCTCACCGCGCCAGCGCTCAATACAGCCAGCGCTCAATACATCGCGCCAGCGCTTAGCGCCGGGATGACACCACGATCCCGCCCACGATGAAGGCGAACGCCACGCCGTGAAACAGGTGCGGTGTTTCGCCAAGAAAGGCCGCCGACAGCACGGCTGCGAACAGCGGCGTGAGGTTGACGAAGAAGCCCGCCACCGCAGGCCCTGCCCGCTGCACGCCCACACCCCAGCAGCGGTAGGCCAGCACCGCTGGCCCCACGGCGATGAAGGCCAGTGCGGCCAGCAAGGGCGCGCCCCAGTCGATCTGCGTGTGGCCCAAACTCCATTCCACGCCTGTGAAGGCGCCGGACCAACCCAGGCCAAACACCATCTGCGCCATCAGGAAGGCCGCCCAATCGCCGCGCAGGCTGGCGGGCTCACTGGTCCTCACCAAAAGCCAGCTGTAGAACGACCACGATGCCGTGGCCATCAGCATGAACACATCGCCGGGCACCAGCCGCAGAGCCAGCAGCTGGTTCCACTCACCACGGCTGAGCACGATCAGCACCCCGGTGATGGAGAGCACCGCGCCTACCAGTTGCTGGCGCGTGACCGAGGCACCAAAAAACAGCGCCCCCACCGCCAGCATCCACACCGGCATGCTGGAGCCCACCAGCGTCACATTGATGGGGGTGGAGGTTTGCAGCGCCATGTACTGCAGTGCGTTGTAAAGCCCGATGCCCAGCAGGCCCAGCACTGCATAGCGCCGCCAGTGGGGCCACAGGGGGCTGTCTTTGCGCAGCACCCCGTGGGCCAGCGGCAGCAGGATGGCAAAGGCCAGCACCCAGCGGAAGAAGTTCAGGGTGATGGGCGGGATCATGGCGTGCACCAGCCGGCCCACCACGGCATTGCCCGCCCACAACAGGGGCGCGGTCACGAGCAGCGCAGCCGTGCCGGGCGTGAGTCTTTGAGTCATGCCCCGGAATGTAACGGGCTCGCTCCGGCAAGGCTTGCAGATTCATGGCAGGATGGCGGCCGTTTGTCCCTCTTGTTACAGGAGCGTTGTTGCCATGAGCCTTGCCGTCCAGATCCGCCAGCATGGTGGTCCCGAAGAACTCCAGATTGTTGACGTACCCGTGGGGGAGCCGGGCCCTGGCGAGATCCGCATTCGCCACCATGCCGTCGGCCTGAACTTCATCGATGTGTACCACCGCACGGGCTTGTATCCGCTGAACATGCCTGCGTCCATCGGCATGGAAGCGGCTGGCGTGGTGGAAGCTGTGGGTGAAGGCGTGACCCACCTGGCCCCTGGCGACCGCGCGGCGTACGCCAGCAACCCACCAGGCAGTTATTGTGAAGCGCGCGTCATGCCTGCCAAAACCGTTTGCAAGCTGCCCGACGCCATCAGCTTTGAAACCGGCGCTGCGATGATGCTCAAGGGCTTGACGGCGCAATACCTGCTCAAGAAAACACTGCCCGTGGAAGGTCTGCAGCCCGGCGATTTCGTGCTCTTCCACGCCGCAGCGGGCGGCGTGGGGCTCATAGCATGCCAGTGGGCCAAGGCCCTGGGCTTGCAGCTCATCGGCACTGCCGGCTCAGACGCCAAATGCCAACTGGCGCTGGCCAATGGTGCGGCGCACGCCATCAACTACAGCCGTGAAGACTTTGCCGCGCGCGTGAAGGAAATCACCGGCGGCAAGGGCGTGAAGGTGGTGTACGACTCGGTGGGCAAGGACACTTGGGACAAGTCGCTGGACTGCCTGCGCCCCTTCGGCCTGATGGCCAGCTTTGGCAACGCATCGGGGCCCGTGCCTGCATTTGCTCCAGGCCAGCTCGGGCCCAAGGGCTCGCTATACCTCACCCGCCAGACGCTGTTCACGCACATCTCTACGCGTGAAAGCACCCAGGCCATGGCCGATGACCTGTTTGCCGTGGTGGCCAGCGGCCAGGTCAAGATCCATATCGACCAGCGCTACCCCTTGGCCGACGTGCAGCAGGCGCACCGCGACCTGGAAGCGCGCAAGACCACCGGGTGCACCATCCTGACGCTGTGAGCCCGGCCGTTCAGACGCCCGCGTTCGCGCAATGGCTGGTGGGGGCGCGGGCGGCGGCGCAGCAGCCACCGGCCCAGCCCCGCATACCACTGGTGGTGGCTGGCCACGAAGTGGGGTCGGTGGCTGCAGGGGTTTTGGATGATATTGGCCTGCAGCGCTTACTGGATAAGCGCGAGCAGCTATATTTTCAGGAGCAAAATGGGGCGTTCGCCTGGCATTTGCCTGTGCCAGATGCGGAGGTCACCCCCGCCCTGAATGCGCTGGCTGCAGCGCTGCGCCAGGTGGGGCGCTGTGGCCCCTGGCGCGATGAACAGCTGGCGGTAACCAATGTACAAGGCGCAGTGGTGGGCACAGTGGAGCGTGGTGCTGTGCGGGTGCTGGGCATTGCCACGCGCGCGGTGCACTTGGTGGGTTTGGCGCCGGATGGGCGCATGTGGGTGCAGCGGCGCTCGCTCACCAAACCCAATCACCCCGGCAAGTGGGACACCCTGATGGGCGGCATGGTGTCAGCGCAGGATTCACTGCACCAGGCGCTGGCGCGTGAAACCTGGGAAGAGGCGGGCCTGGAAGTGGCTGCACTCACGCAGGTGGTGCACGGTGGTCACGTGGATTTCTCCCGCCCCAGCCGCGAGGGTGGGGGCGTTGGCTTCATGCGAGAGCGCATCGACTGGTTCAGTGCCCAGGTGCCCGAGGGGCAAGTGCCCCGCAATCAGGATGGCGAGGTGGACGAGTTTGCATTGCTGCCGATTCCGCTGCTGTGCGAACGTGTGGCACAGGGCCACTTCACGCCCGAGGCGGGGTTGGTGATTGGTGGTTTTCTGGGCCTGTAGCGGGTTGGCTCGGCACCGAGGCCCAGCCAGCCGCGGCCAAGGTCAGACGGGCTCTGACGGCAGTTTGAGGCGGCTGGGCGCCAGCGCCCCGGCCGATTCCAGAATCGGGTAGGCAATGGAGCACAACAGCGAGTTGATGCGCTTGAGCTCGCTGATCAAGTCGATGTGCAGTGAGCTGGTTTCAATGCTCTGCACCGTGTTGTCTGACAGGCGCGCCAGGTGCGTGGCCGAGTAGGCGCGCTCCAGATCGCGGAAGCGAGCTTTTTCTTCCAGCAGCTTTTGTGCGTCGCGCACGTTGCCGTTGAGGAACACGCTCATTGCCAGGCGCAGGTTGGCCACCAGGCGGGTGTGCAGTTCGTTGATCTCTTCCATGCCAGCTTCGGAGAACTGCCGGCCTTTCTTGATCTTCTTGTCCTCAATGTCGATGAGCACGCGTTCGATGATGTCGCCAATCTGCTCCATGTTGATGGTGAAGCTGATGATGTCTGCCCACCGGCGGCCTTCGCGCTCGTCCAGGGCCTCGCGCGAAATCTTGGTCATGTAGTACTTGATGGCGGAGTACAGCTCATCCACCTGATCATCGAGTTTGCGCAGGTCTTCGGCCAGCTTCTGGTCATCGGTGCGAATGACCTGGTGCAACCCCAGCAACATGGACTCCACCACATCGGCCTGGTGCAGCGCTTCGCGCGCAGCGCAGGAAATCGCCAGCGAGGGCGTGGCCAGCGCCGACGGATCCAGATGCCGGGGGCGGCTGCCTGCTGCGGCCTGCGTGTCTGCCACCGGGAGCAGGCGTTGCACGGCACGCGCCACCGTGCCTGTGAGCCCGATGCACACCAGCCCCACCACCGCGTTGAATGCCAGGTGGAACAGCACCACCAGCGAAGCGTTGTCGGGAACATAGGGGCGCACATGTTTGAGCCACAGCCCGATCAGCGGGGTCATGATGATGACGCCCATGATCTTGAAGAACAGATTGCCCAGCGGCACCTGCCGCGTCTGCACATTGGAGCGCATGGTCGTGGCCACCGCCAGCAAGCCGCTGCCCAGGTTGGCGCCCACCACCAGCCCCAGTGCCACATCCACCGGAATACCGCCCGAGCCCGCCAGCGTGGCCGTGAGCAGCACGGTGGCCAGGCTGGAATAAGCCAGCACAGCCAGCACGGCGCCCGTGAAGACCGCCAGCAGCAAATCGCTGGTCAGCGCACCCAGCAGGGTGCGCACGGTGGGCGACTGGGTCAGCACGGTGGTGGATTCGGTGATGAGCCGCAGGGCCAGCAGCATCAAGCCCAGGCCAATCAGCACCCGGCCCACGCGGCCCACGGCGGTGTCTTTGCGCGAAATGAACAGCACCACGCCCACAAAGATGAACAACGGCGACAGCCACGACAAATCGAGCGAAAACACCACAGCCATCACGCTGGTGCCTACATCCGCGCCCAGCATCACGGCCAGTGCGGCAGGCAGCCCCACCAGCCCCTGGCCCACAAATGACGACACGATGAGTGCGGTAGCGGTACTGGACTGCACCACAGCCGTGACGCCCATGCCCGAGAGAACAGCGGTGAAGCGGTTGCTTACGCTGCGGGAGATGAGTTGGCGCAGATTGGCGCCGAATACCCGCAGGATGCCGGTACGCACCAGGTGCGTGCCCCAGATGAGCAGGGCCACGGCAGCTAACAAGTTCAACAAATGCTTCATGGAATGCAGGCGTTCTTTTTATTCTTGGGGGTGTGCGTGGGCTTGGGCTTGTACCGCAGGGCGTCCGTCAACAGCGCAAAACCACTTGGGTTCGTAGTGCTCTTTGGACCCGCGTGTATCCACGGATAAGCAAACAACGTGCACAATGCGAATTGTCATAAAACTGTCATGAAGCATACCCCTGATTTCACCTCGCAAGGCGCAAGCCCCCAGGTGAATCGGTGCATTCGGAATGCGTTGCTGGTGGGAGCTATGCACTTGGGCATTCGTCAGGCAGATTCACAGAGGCTGGTGCTCTCGCTGTGAGCCAGGTGCGTTGCCTTCAATCTGCCGAGGTATCGCCGTTCATGAGGCTGCTGAAAACAAAACGGCCCGCACGAGGCGGGCCGTATCGAGGGCAGGTCGCTCTCAGCCTTCCCGGCGGGCTCTCAGCAGCTCGTCCACGATCAGGCAGACCGCGCCGACCGT
>NZ_CAXIAK010000054.1:0-23483 GCF_964021665.1 uncultured Acidovorax sp. | reverse complement strand
GACAGTGGGGTCGCCTTTCTTTTGGGTACTTTTCTTTGGCGAAGCAAAGAAAAGTACCTCGCCCGCCGGGGCGAAATCCCGGCTCCCGCCCATTGCAGAGGCATGAAGCCAAAACGGCCTCCAGCGCTCACCAACAAAGCGCAACCAGCTACCAAAACAGGAGCACCCATCACACAGCCCCCCTGCGCGCCCGCCCCCTCCCCCCCCACCCCCCCACCGTCCACTAAATCACCGGCGTCGTAAACAACGTGAGCAACTGGCTCACGATCAGCCCCCCCACCATCGTCACCCCCAGCGGATGCCGCAACTCACTGCCCACCCCCCCACCCAACATCAATGGCAACGCACCGAGCAAAGCCGCCAGCGTCGTCATCAAAATCGGCCGAAACCGCAGCAAACAGGCTTGGTAAATCGCTTCCCGCGCAGGCAACCCCTGGTCGCGCTGAGCCTCCAACGCAAAGTCGATCATCATGATGGCGTTCTTCTTGACGATGCCGATCAAGAGAACGATGCCGATCACCGCCACGATGTCCACACCCAGCCCCGCCATCCACAACGCCAGCAGCGCCCCCACACCCGCCGAGGGCAAGGTCGAGAGGATGGTCACCGGGTGGATCGTGCTCTCGTACAGCACGCCCAGCACGATGTACATGGTGACCACCGCCGCCAGGATGAGCAGCAGCGTGTTCGACAGCGACGCCTGAAACGCCAGCGCCGCGCCCTGGAAATTCGTGTCCACGGACAACGGCAGCTGACCTGCCTCGCGGGCCGCTGCCTGTTCGGTCTGGATGGCCTTGACCGCATCGCCCAGCGCCACGCCCGGCGCGGTGTTGAACGAGATGGTGGCCGCAGGCAATTGGCCCACGTGGTTCACGGCCAGGGGCATGGGGCGCTCTTCAATGCGCGCCACCGATGACAAAGCCACCGGCTTGCCTGCGCTCGAAGTGACGTAGATGCTGTTCAAAGCCTCCGGCCCCAGCTTGAATTGGGGCGCCACCTCCAGCACTACGCGGTACTGGTTGGACTGGGTGAAGATAGTGGAGATAAGCCGCTGGCCAAAGGCGTTGTACAGCGCGGTGTCGATGCCCGCCACCGTCACGCCCAGGCGGCTGGCCTGGGCGCGGTCGATCTGCACAAAGGCCTGCAGGCCCTGGTTTTGCAGGTCACTGGCCACATCGGCCAGTTGCGGCAGGGCGCGCATGCGCTGCACCAGGTCGGCGGTGCTGGTTTGCAACTGGGCCATGTCGGGCGATGAGAGCAGCAACTGGTATTGCGTGCGCGCCACGCGGTCTTCAATGGTGAGGTCTTGCACCGGCTGGGCATAGAGGCGAATGCCCACGATGTCCCGCGTTTCATCGGCCAGGCGGCGCAGCACCACGGGGGCGCGGTCGCGCTCGGCATGGGGCTTCAGGTCAATGAGCAGGCGGCCGGTGTTGAGCGTGGTGTTGGCCCCGTCCACCCCGATGAAGGACGACACGCTTTTCACGGCCGGGTCTTGCAGGATGCGCTCGGCCAATTGCTGCTGGCGGTCGGCCATGGCGGCGAAAGAGATGGACTGGTCGGCCTCGGTGGTGGCCTGCAGCGTGCCCGTGTCTTGCACCGGGAAAAAGCCTTTGGGCACCACCAGATAGAGCACCACCGTCAGCACCAGCGTGGCGCCAAACACCAGCCAGGTCAGGCCCCGGCGGTTCAGCACCCACTGCAGCGCACGGCCATAGCGGGCGATGGTGCGGTCAAAAAACCGACCCGTGGTCTGGTACAGGCGGCCGTGGCTTTCTTCGGGCGTGTGGCGCAGCAGGCGGGCGCACAGCATGGGCGTGAGCGTGAGCGACACCACTGCTGACAACAAGATGGCCACCGCCATGGTGATGGCAAATTCATGGAACAGGCGCCCCACCACATCGCCCATGAACAGCAGCGGAATCAGCACCGCAATGAGCGAAATGGTGAGCGAGATGATGGTGAAGCCGATCTGCTTGGCGCCCTTGAGCGCGGCCTGCAGCGGTGGCTCGCCCTCTTCCACATAGCGGGCAATGTTCTCGATCATGACGATGGCGTCGTCCACCACAAAACCCGTGGAAATGGTGAGCGCCATCAGCGTGAGGTTGTTGATGGAAAAGCCCGCCAGGTACATCACGCCAAACGTGCCCACCAGCGACAGCGGCACCGCAAAGCTGGGGATGAGCGTGGCCGAGGCGCTGCGCAAGAACACAAAAATCACCGCCACCACCAGGCCAATGGCCAGCGCCAGCTCGGTCTGCATGTCGTTGACCGAGGCGCGGATGGTGGTGGTCCGGTCGGTGAGCACCTTCACGTCCATCGACGCGGGCAACGTGCTTTGCAATTGGGGCAGCAGGGCCTTGATGCGATCGACCGTCTCAATGACGTTGGCACCGGGCTGGCGGCGGATGTTGAGAATGACGCCCGACTTCGAGCCCGTCTCTGGCGTGCCCGCCCAGGCGGCCAGGCGGGTGTTTTCGGCATCGTCCACGGTTTGCGCCACATCGCGCAGGCGGATGGGGTTGCCGTTTTTGAACGCGAGGATCAGGTCGCGGTATTCCTGCGCGGACTGCAGCTGGTCGTTGGCATCGATGGTGGAGGCGCGCGCGGGGCCGTCAAAGCCGCCCTTGGCCTGCTTGACGTTGGCCGCCGCGATGGAGCTGCGCACGTCTTCAAGCGTAAGGCCCAGGTTAGCCAGCGCGGTAGGGTTGGCCTGGATGCGCACCGCCGGGCGGCGCCCGCCCGCAATGGCCACCAAGCCCACGCCGTTGACCTGCGAGAGCTTGGGCGCGAGGCGGTTTTCCACCAGGTCGTTCAGGCGGATGACGGGCAGCGAGGGCGAGGTGATGGCCAGCGTGAGCACTGGCGCATCGGCCGGGTTGACCTTGCTGTAGATCGGCGGCATGGGCAGGTCGTTCGGCAGCAGGTTGCTGCCGGCGTTGATGGCCGCCTGCACCTGCTGCTCGGCCACGTCCATCGACATATCCAGCGCAAACCGCAGCGTGATGACCGAGGCCCCACCCGAGCTGGTGGACGACATTTGGGACAAGCCCGGCATCTGGCCAAACTGGCGCTCGAGGGGCGCTGTGACGTTGGAAGTCATCACATCCGGGCTGGCGCCGGGGTACAGCGTGGTGACCTGGATGGTGGGGTAGTCCACCTCAGGCAAGGCCGAGATGGGCAGCAGCCGGTAAGCCAGCAAGCCTGCGATGAGCAGCGCCACCATCAACAGCGAGGTGGCGATGGGGCGCAGAATGAAGATGCGGGACAAATTCATGGCGGGAACGGCAACGGGGCCTGCGAGGTGCGACGCGGAAAGCGCTGGGTGGAGAAGCGCTATCGCTCAGCGCACGGGGGCAGACCCTGGCGATGCTGCCGCAGAGGCCGCCTGCGTGGAAGCCACCGCAGCAGACGCGCCAGAAGCTGGGGCGGAAGCTGCGCCTTGAGGCGCCTGCGCGCGCCGGTTGCGGAAGAACGCCCGCCGCTCTTCCTGCGTCATCTTGGCCACCTGTTCACGCTCTTGCGGGGTCAGGCTGGCCATCAGGGCTGCGCGCCGGGCACCTGCGTCCTGGGCGGCAGCATCCGCGCGAGTGGCAGCGCCGCTGTCAATCACAGCCACCTTGGCGCCTTCGCGCAGGCGGTCGATGCCATCGGTCACCACCTGGTCACCGTCCTGCAGTTCACCCTCCACGCTCACGCGGTCGCCGTCCACCACACCCACACGAATGCGCCGCTGGGTCACGGTGCCGTCGGGGCGCACCAGATACACGTAGTTGTTCTGCACCGCCGTGCTGGGCACCGTGAGCACGTCTTTGAGCAGGTTGACCTGCAGCTTCACGTTGACGAACTGGTTGGGAAAGAGAGCGCCTTCTTCATTGGCAAAGGCTGCCTTGGCTTTGATGGTGCCGGTGGTGGCGTCGATAGCGTTGTCCACCGCACCCAGCCGCCCGCGGGCGAGGCGCTGCTTTTGCTCACGGTCCCACAGCTCTACCGGCAAGCTGGCACCACTTTGAAGGCGCTGGTTGATGGCAACCAGCTGTGCCTCGGGCACCGAAAACACGGCATCGATGGGCCGCACCTGGGTGATGGTGACGATGCCTGCGGCGTCCGATGGGCCCACCACATTGCCCACATCGGCCTGGCGCAAGCCCAGGCGCCCACTGATGGGTGCGGTGATGCGGGTGTAGCTCAGCTGCAGCTTGGAGGCATCGACCTGGGCCTGGTCGGCGGCTACCGTGCCTTCCAATTGGCGGACCAAAGCTTTTTGGGTGTCTACCTGCTGGGCAGCGATCGAATCTTTGGCGAGCAGGTCTTGGTAGCGCTGCAGATCGAGCTGGGCATTTTTGAGTTGGGCCTGGTCGCGCTGCAGGTTGCCCTGGGCCTGGGTCAGCGTGGCCTGGTAACTGCGGGGATCAATTTCAGCCAGCAATTGCCCGGCCTTGACCTCATCACCTTCCTTGAACTTGATGGACAGCAGCTCCCCGCTGGCCTTGGCCCGCACCACGGCCGTGGCACGCGCGCTCATGGTGCCGATGGCGCTGACCATGACGCGCACATCCTGGCGCTGCACCACCCCCACCGACACCGGCTGGGCAGCCCCCGCCCCACTGAACCGGCCGGGGGCACGCGCGGCGCCCGCAGATGCGGCCGCGGGCGCCTGCTGCTTCCACCACCAGGCCCCGGCCGCAGCGGCCGCCAGCAACACCAATGACACGAACCACCACCGCACGCGGCCCTGTTGGCGCACGGCAGACCAGGAAGACATGAAAAAAGGAGCGGGCATGGAGAAAAGCGCGGCCGGGGCGTGCCGAAGCAATGCGGTAACGGAGGCCGTATGGTAGCCACGGCTCGGCCACCAGCGCTGGAGCGGCGCGGGATTTACCCAGGCTTTACCGGTCTTGTACAGACATGGGCATTCGTTACCGCAAGCCGACCTGACTGGCCCTGCAACGTGGCACTCGCCTACCTACCAAGGCCGGCCAAATCCACCCTGTGTGCCCACCGCACTCCGGGCAAAGGCGCGTAGTGGGCAACCACCACGGCGCGCTCGGGCTCGTCCGCACAGGTGTTCAGCGCCTGGGTCAGATACGTCACCGAAGGCTTGTCCAACCCGGCGATGGGGTCATCGATCAGCGTCAGCGGCGCCCCGCTGGCCAATGCAGCAGCCATGCACACCTTGCGCCGAGTGCCGGTGGACAGGGCATGAAAAGGCTTGGCCAAATGCTCTGCCAACGCAAAGCCTGCCACGTGCACCGCCAAAGCGTTCGCATCCCAGCGCGAATACTTGGCGGCTTGCGCATCCAGCCAAGCCTGGGCGGTAGTGGTGTTCAGTGCATCCGAGCGCGGGTCCATCCAAAAAACCTGGGCGCTGTAGCGCTCTGGCTCCTGCACAGCATCCACGCCACCCACTGCCACGCGCCCTTTTTGCGCCGCCAGCTCACCCGCAAGCAAACGCAGCAACGTTGTTTTGCCCGTGCTTTCATCGCCGCACAACAGGACCAATCCCGCATTACAACGAAGGCTGAAGCCCTGAAAAACGTTGCACTGGGGATAACCAAAATCCAGCGCATCGACAGACATCAAAGTGGGCTTAGGAGACATGGCGTTGCGAACAAAAAAGGTAGTGGGTGGCGGCAGACATTGTGCACGGCGACTGCTGCACAGACCGGACAATGCGCTCTGATCACAACCCTCTCACACCTACGCCCCATGACCCTGGACTACCTTGATTTTGATTACAGCGAAGACGACGAAGGCACAGGCACGTTTGATGCGATGGCCTGTGTGACGGAAGCGCAGTGGGCACGCCTGCAACAGGAGATCACCCAGGTGCTGCAGTGGTGTCATGAGCAGTTTCCGGAAGGCCCCAGCCCCGTGGAAGATGGCGGTGACTGGCAGTACGACCTGCGAGGGGTGCAGGAGGTGAGCACACCCGTGGCCCTGCATTTCGACCCAGCGACCGGGGGCATTGCGCGCAAGCTTGAAACGGCAGCACCACCAAGACTGACGGTGACCCTGACCTTGAGCGGCCACGCACAGTTTTGCGAGGCGTTGCGCGCCGAATTCGGCCTGGAGTAGCCCATCTGCGGGGCATTTTGGGTGCGCGATGGCGACCCAAAACCCCAAGCCCTTTAGGGGAAAAGCCCGCAGCATGCACGCAGCAAACTTTGGCGTGACATTGTAATACTCATTAGTCTAATCAATGACCGGAGAGTAACGATGCTGAAACGCCGTCAATTCCTGGGTGCTGGTGCAGGGCTCTGCGCCTACGCTGCTGGCTCTTTTATTCCCGTATGGGCCCAAAGCGCGCCCAACCTGGGTACGCCCACCTTGCCATCTCCCGGATTTCGCCGCACCAAGATGGGTGACGTCGAAATCATCTCGGTGCTGGACGGAATTGCGCGCCGGCCGCTGGGCGAAGAATTCGTGAAGAACGCCCCGCTCGCAGAAGTCAAAGCCCTGCTCACCTCGCAAGGCCTGCCCTCCGACTACATCGACGTGCCGTTCACCCCGTTCGTGGTGATTGCTGGCGGACGCAAGGTGCTGATTGACACCGGCCTGGGTGACTTCGGTGGCCCTAACGCAGGCAAGCTGCTGGAAAACCTGCGTGCCGCAGGTGTGCCCGCCTCCGATATTGACACCGTGCTCATCAGCCACTTCCACGGCGACCACATCAACGGCCTGCGCAACAAGGCGGGCGAACTGGCCTTTGCCAAAGCCAAGGTGATGGTGCCCGCAGCCGAGTACGCGTTCTGGATGGACGACGCCAAAATGGCAGCAGCCCCTGCCGGACAAAAGGGCGCGTTTGAAAACGCCCGCCGTACCTTCAGCGCCATGGGGCCTGACATGCTGGTGCAGTTCGCAGCAGGTGCCGAGGTGGTGCCGGGCATCCGCTCGGTGGCCGCTTACGGGCACACCCCAGGGCACACTTTGTTTGAAGTGACCTCCGCAGGGCAGAGCTTCTTCTACCTGGCTGACCTGACCAACGTGCCTTCCCTCTTTGCACGCAACCCCGACTGGGCTGTGACTTTCGATATGGACGCAGAGGCCGCACGCAAGGTGCGTCGTGAGGTCTTTGCGCGGGTGACTTCCAGCAAATCGCTGGTGGGCGGTTTCCACTTCCCCTTCCCGGCGTTTGGCCGGATGACCGCAACAGGTAACGGCTACACATTCGAGCCAACGGTCTGACATCGGCTGTTTGCCATACCAGCCCATCGCATCCGAACTGCAAAAGGTGGGGTCTCAAAGCGAGGCCATGGCGGCGCTGCCGCGGTGACCTACACCCCATTTTTTGGCACCCACGCCAACCTATGGCCTAATAGCAGCTTTTCCACCACTTTTTCCAGAGAAGTTCCATGGGCAACAAGATCGTTACCGAAGCAGACCGCAAGCGCACTCCCCGTCCACAGCCCCTGCCAGGCAACACACTGCAAACCCCCGGTCGTGGCCAGCGCGTGAGCCTGGAACGTGGCGTTGCTACCCGCAGCAAGAAGAACCCCGGCAAGCGCTCCAAGAAGGGCGGCTAAAGCCTGTGGTGGCCTCAAGCAAGGCCACGCAAAAAAACAAAAGCCAACCAATCGGTTGGCTTTTTTTTCGCCCCCAACTCACCGTTGCACTCACCGCGCCGCGGATGCACTCACAAAGGAGCCGGCTGGGTCTCTGCAAAACGGCGTGCTGGCAACACGATGTGGAACGCGGCCCCTTTGGGCGTGAGGTTGCGCGCAAATATCTGGCCTCCCATGGCTTCGATGATCTTGCGGCAGATAGCCAACCCCAACCCGGTGCCACCTGAACCATCTTTGGTTTTGCTGGACTGCACGAAGGCTTCAAAGATCTGCTCCAACTCAGCTTCGGGCACACCAGGGCCTTCGTCATGCACCTCCAGATGGACCTGCCCTCGGGAGTCCATGCGCCCCACCACCGTGATGGAAGAGCCAGGGGGCGAAAACTTGATGGCATTGGCGACCACATTGCGAATGACCTGCTGCAGGCGCAGCGGGTCCACCTTCGCCACCAGTGGCAGTTCTGACAGCCGCAGGTGCATGGTTTGCTGGCTGCGCGCGAGCAAGGGCTCCAGCTCTTTCACGACCGGCTGGATCAGGCCCCGCAAATCAATGCGCTCCAGGTGGAAAGTGCCCACCGTGCTCTCCAGCTTGGAAACCTCAAGCAAGTCGTTCACCAAAGCCAGCATGCGCTGCCCGGCAGAATGGATGTCTTCGAACATCCCAGCCAAGCGCGGCTCGGCGCGCCCGCGCAGCGCGCCCAGCTCGGCAAAACCAAGAATGGACTGCAAGGGGGTTCGCAGCTCGTGGCTCATGTTGGCCACAAACTCTGATTTGGCCCGCGATGCTTCCTCTGCTGCGTGCCGGGCTTCCTGGGTGGCACGCTCGGCCTCGCGGAACTCGCTCACGTCCACGAAGATGCTCAGCACGCCCGACACATGGCCCTGCGCATCTGTGATGGCGGCCTTGATCACCCGGGTCTCGCGCCGCATCGCATCGGCATGCAGCACCTTGGTTTCAAAGAACGCCTGCCCGCCTTTGGCAAGCAATTCTCGGGTGTGCAGCCGCTCAACCTGCGCTTCATCGGCAGGCAGCAGATCCGTCAGTAGCCGCCCGACCACCGAGCTTCGGTCCAGACCCTTGTATTCCTCCCAGGCACGATTGACCTGAACCACCGCCCCACGCAGGTCCACGACGGAAATCGGCAGCGGATTGGTGTCCAGCAGCAAATTCTGGAAGGCGATCTGGGCCTGCAAGCGGTGTTCTGCCACCCGGCGCTCGGTCACATTCACAGCGCTGCCCACAAAGCCGACCAGCCGCCCTTCGGATCGCAAGGACACCAAGGCCACATCGAAATGCATTTCGCCGCCATTTCGCGGGCGAACCTTGGTCTGCAGGTGACGCACTCCAGCAGGCGCCAACGGATCCAGCGCCTTGCGCACATCATCGCGGCTGGAGGGATCCACGATGTCCTCCAGGCGCTTGCCGATGGCCTGCTCTTTCGGGCTACCGTTGAAGGCTACCCAGTGATCGTTCACATAAGTGACCACCCCCTGCGCATCGATACGAAAGATCAGCTCCTGCACGCTGCGCATCAGCACGCTCAGCTCGCGCTCACTCTGGGCAATGCGCTGCTGCGCTTTGTTGGCAGCAACTTGGGCTGCTTCACGCAACTTGACCACCCGCCACACGGCTGCGGTCAAACCAGCCACCAGCAGGACCAAAGCACCACCAATGCCCAAAAGCGCCTTGGCGCCAGACAACCAACGCCACACAACACGGCTGTACGACTCCTCCACGATCACCACCAGCGGTTTGGTGCTGGAGGCGCGAAATGCCAGGAGCTGCCGATCCCCCAGCGCACCACGCCCCACGTACTGCTCGTGCTCTTTGGAGGGCAGGTAGCTGGTGAATACAGGGATACCGCCGACGTTGGCGCCCATCAGTGCAGCGCCATCGCGAGACCCGGCCAAGACCATGCCCTTGTCAGTGGTCACGATGGATTCAAAGTTGCCGCCCTCCAGCGCGAGATACTGAAAGTTGGAAAACGCATCCGGGTTGATCAAGCCCACCAGAAACAGTGGGCGACCCGCCTCGCTCGCCATCAGGCGCAACAAAGGAATGAACGCCAGGCCCGGCGGTGCTTTCACCGCTGGGGCGCCCAACTGGATCGCAGCCAACCCCCTTCCCATGACCAAGGGGCCTAGCACTGCACGGCCGCCGACATTTCGGGGGCCCAAACGCTCCAGATCGATGCGAATGCCTGCCTCAGAGGGACTGGTGCTTGCAAGAATATTGCCATGCGCATCAGCCACCGCAATGGTTCGCAAAAAAGGCAGGCCCGACAGCGTTTGATTCAGCGCCGCCTGTATGGCCGCAGCATCAGGTACAGCAGCACGCAACACTGGTGACATTGCCAGAGCATCCAGCGCCATTTCGCCAGAATCCAGCGTGCGCGTGGCCTGGTCTTCAATCACTCTGGCCAGCAAGATTGAGTGAGACTGCTCTTCAGCGATGGCACGGCGAAACGCATTGCCAGTGACCAGCGCCACCAGGATCACAGCGATCAGCGTGGCAGCGGCGCCCCCCACCAGCACCAGTGTGCTGGCCCTGGACCAACGCTCCGAGGTGGGGGCGTTGATGGAAGCGGCTGCATGCGTGTTGGCCATGTTCAACGAACCACAATGGGCCCCAGCCCCTGCTTGCTGGCGGCATTGTTCAACCTGCCGTCCTTCTTGATGCGCGAGACGAACTCATCCACCACCGCAAGCCACTGAGCATCGCCCGGTTTCACCGCATACGCATAAGGCAGCACCGAAAAAGGCTCGGCGGGTGCAATCAGTCGCGCCCAGTCTGCGTTGTCCAGCAAGCGCCGGCTGTAGGGATAGTCGGTCATGAACACATCCACACGCCCAGCCACCAGTTCCCGCTCTCGCGTCGCCGGCAACTTCACACGCACCAGTTGGGCATGCTTGAGGCGCTGCTCCATCACCGGCTCCATGAAGGTGCCGGATTGAACGGCAACCAGCACCCCTGGCTTGTCAATATCCGACCATTCGCGGACAACTTGGTTGCTCTTGGTCGTGATGCCGTAAATATCACTGCGCAAATAAGGCTGGGTGAAACGCAATTTCTCCGCCCGTTGCGCGGTAACGCCCACGGCAAACATCGCCACATCGCAACGATCCTCCACAAGGTCACTGACCAGCGTTGGAAACGAAGAGTCCACGTATTCGACGCGAACGTTCAAGTCTGCAGCCAGCGCAGCGGCCAGCTCAATGTCGATACCGCTCAGTTCTTGCGTGCGTGGGTGGCGGTAAGTGACACCGTAGTATTCGGGCCAGATGCACACCTTCAGAGCCCTTGCCGTGCGCACTCTGTCCAGAACGGGCTGAGCGTGGGCGTAGCCAAGCAGCAGCATGCCAAGCACCGCCAGCAGCGGGCAAGCCCTCGAGAGAAAAATCATGACAACCCCCTCCGCCCAGAAGTAGCCGCTCAAACGCGGCGGGTCCATCGAGCGCGCAGCCGCTCTACCTCGCAGCTTGGGCACGGTAGCGCGGCCGTGAAGCTCACGCCTCGGCTTCCATGCGGTAGATGGTTTCGAGCACCTGCAATGTGCTGAAAGGCTTCATCAAATAATCGTCCGCCCCTGCGGCCAAACCTGCCTCTTTGTCACTGGCCTGAACACGGGCTGTCAGCAAGACGACTTTCGTGAACCGTGTGGCGTGGTCTGCCTTGATCTGGCGGCATACTTCCAAACCGTTCAGGGTGCCGGGCATCATGATGTCCAGCAGCACGATGTCAGGGCAGATCTCACGACACCGTGCCAACCCAGCGTCACCCGTAGAAGCCTCATGGATTTCGAAGTCATCGAACTCCAGCGTCATTTTCAATAATTTGCGAATGTCAGCATGGTCTTCAACAATCAGTATTTTTTTCATGGCACGCCCTTGAAAGAGATGGTGAACCTAGCCTCATGGCGCTTCAGGTGGTTATTGTCCCGTTGCTTCGTTTGCTTGGTATGATCAAATCATATCAATCATTTGTATCAAATGCAAGTTCTTCTCCCTGCTATGAAAAAAGAGGAAAATGCGCAACTCATGAAATCTGAAAAAACACCACCACCGTCGCTGGTTCAAGACCACTACACCACTTTGGAAGTGGCCAGCATGCTCGGGCTTGCGGTGCGGTCGGTGCAATTGATGGTTGATCGCAACGAGCTCGAAGCGTGGAAGACCCCTGGGGGTCACCGCCGCATCTCTAGAGCTTCGGTAGAGCAGTGGATCAATGCCCGTACGGGCGCAGGTGGCAAAGCCGCCTCGCAGCCTGCTGGCAGTGGCAATGGCGCAGTGGGTACTGGCACGCCAGCGCGCGGCCGTGGTGCTCCGCAGATTTTGTTGATCGAAGACTCCATCCACTTTCAAAACCTGGTCACCCTGCTGGTGAACCAGCACTTCCCTGGCGCTGCTCTGCACACGGCCAGTGATGGCATCACCGGCTTGGCCATGTATGGGCAGATTCAGCCCGACATCCTGATTGTGGACATTCTGCTGCCGGGCATCGACGGGGCCACGCTGATCACCACCCTGCGCTCTCACCCGCAATTTGCCCGCAGCCGGCTGATCGTGGTGACCTCACTGGACCAAGAGCAGCGAGAGCCCTACGCGTTCGCATTGCAGGGTGTGACAGTGATCCATAAATCCCAACTGGTGGCAGAACTGCCCGCCATACTGGCACAGTCGCTGCCCACCCCAACCGCATGACCAGCGCTGCTGCGCCCTGTGTCTTGCTGGTGGAGGACGACACCTCCATTACGCGATTCGTGGCGATGGCGCTGGATCAGTTGCCCATTGAGCTGCTCACCTGCACCAGTGTGCCTGCCGCAGTGGCATTGCTAGAGCAGCGCGATATCCAGCTCGTGATCACGGACTTGATGCTGCCGGGCGAGTCGGGCATTTCTCTGGTGCAACGCCTTTCAGCGAATCCGCAGCTGCGGGGTGGCACGCTGGTGGCCGTCTTCAGCGCTGGCCTGACGACTGCTGTGAAGGAGCAGTTGCAGGGAATGGACCTTTGGAGAGTTCTGTCCAAGCCCATCGCTGTGCAAGAACTGGAAAGCTGCGTGCGCGATGCGCTGGCCCTGCATGCCTTGCCAGAGGCGGATACCAATACTGCAACGGCAGCGCTGCAGCCCTCCCCCACCAACCCGGCTGCCAAACCAGCCCCAGCCACCAACGCTGCCGAGACATTGGCCATTGCCACCCATTTTGGTGGCGACGTACAACTCTTCACCACCTACCGTGCGGCATGTCTCAAGCAGTTTGCCGCCGATGTGCAAACGGGTGATGCCGCAGCGCAAGCGCAAGACTGGCCTGCTCTGCGCAGGCTGGCCCACAGCCTCGCCACCGTGCTCCTCACACTGGGCAGGCCGCAGGACAGCCTGGTCGCCAGGGCGCTGGAGGATGCCGCAGCCGTGGCTGATGCCGCCACCTGCACCAGCGGCTGGAGCAATTTGCGGCAGCGCCTTGCAACGCTGAACTGAACGCAGCGCGCCGTCAGCCACATGGCGGCTGGTTGGTTTGCCCCAGCGGCGCGTGAGTCACTGGGTCAACCTCTCGATGGGTGTGCGAAACGCCTGCATGAACAGGGACGTGCAAACCGGTTCAAAATGGCGCCATGATCACCGTCCACCACCTTGAAACCTCGCGCTCGCAGCGCATTCTTTGGCTCTTGGAAGAATTGGGCTTGCCCTACCAGCTCAAGGTCTACCAACGTGACAAGCGCACCCGGCTTGCGCCTCCTGAACTCAAACAGATCCACCCGCTGGGCAAGTCGCCAGTCATCACCGACGGGCAGATCGTGGTGGCGGAATCAGGTGCGATCATTGAATACTTGGTCGAAACCCATGCCACCCTGGCCACGGGCGAGCTAGCCCACCTCGCGCCTGCTGTGGGCACGCCAGCCCACCGCCAATGCCGGTTCTGGATGCACTACGCAGAAGGTTCGCTGATGAACTGGCTGGTCATGAAGCTGGTGTTCGCCAGCATTCCCAAACAGCCCATGCCGTTCTTTGTGCGGCCGGTGGCCAAGGCGCTGTGTGCCACCGTGCAAAGCAAGCTGATCGACCCCAACGTGGACACGGCCCTGGACTTTATGGAAGACCACTTGGCCACCCACCAATGGTTCGCGGGTGAGCACATCACCATGGCTGATTTTCAGATGAGCTTTGCGGTGGAAGCAGCTCTTGCACGGGCCAACCCCGGCAAACCCCGCCCTCACCTGCAGGCCTACCTGCAGCGCATGCAGGCCCGCCCGGCCTACCAACGCGGCATTGCCAAAGGCGGTCCTGTGGTGATGAGCGCCTGAGCCCTCACACGCCGCACACCAGCGGCCCGGTGGGCGCAAGTTCACGCTCGTTCTTGGCGCGCGCCACCTGCACGCCTTGTGGCAGGGCCACGCCGTTTTTCACCGCCAGAATCTCGGCCATCACGCTGACGGCAATCTCAGGCGGTGTCTTGCTGCCGATGTACACCCCAATGGGGCCGCGCAGTCGCTGCAGCGATGCCTCGGTCTGCCCGAAGTGCTCCATCATGCGGGCGCGGCGCGCCTCGTTGTTGCGCCGCGAGCCAATGCCACCAATGTAAAACGCCTCTGACGCCAAGGCTTCCAGCAGCGCCAGATCGTCCAGCTTGGGGTCGTGCGTGAGGGCTACCACGCAACTGCGGCGGTCGGGCTTGAAGGCGGCCACCACATCATCTGGCATGTCTCTTACCAGCTTGGCGCCCGGCACGTTCCAGCTACCGACAAACTCTTCGCGCGGATCGCACACCGTCACGGCAAACCCGCTGAACAGCGCCATGGTGGCCAGGTATTCCGCCAACTGCCCGGCTCCGATGAGCAGCATGCGGTACTCGGGGCCGAAGGTGTTGGTGAGCTGCGCGGCATCCACCACCAGCTCGGCAGGTGCCGCCGCCGCTTGCAGGCTGACCCGCCCATCAGCGAGCAGCACGGTACGTTGCACCAGCTGACCCGACTCCAGCTGAGCAACCAATTCCGCCAGACTCTGCGGGTCGGGGTCGTATTCCAGCAGCAGCTCCAGCGTGCCGCCGCAGGGCAATCCAAACCGGTGGGCCTCGTCGGCCGTCACTCCGTACTTCACAAAGGTGGGCGGCCCGCTGGGTATGGCGTGCGCCAGACCACGGTCCGCCCCTGCGGCCTGCGCGTAGGCGCGGGTATGGCGGTCGATCAAGTCGTCTTCAATGCAACCGCCGGATACAGAGCCCACCACCGCCCCCGTTTCGCACAGGGCCATGATGGAGCCGACGGGCCGAGGCGACGACCCCCAGGTGCGCACCACCGTGGCCAGCAAAGCGCGCTGGCCCGCCTGGCGCCAAGCCAGCAGGGTGCGCAGCACCATCACATCCAGATTTTCCATGCTCCTACCTCACTGCAAGCGCTGGCTTGTTCAACTCATTAACCACGCCACCACCGCCAACACTGCCGCGCCGATGGCAATCCAGCCCCACACCGGCACGCCGCCCGAGGCTTGCGAATCGGTTGGCAGCGCAATGGGCTGCGTGGGGGCGTGCGACATCACCGTGTCCTGGGTTTCTTCGCCGGCAGCCTCCCGGGGGTAGCGGCGCTGCATTTCGTTGTCAAAACGTTTGAAAAAATCTTCTGCCATGGTTTTCGCAGCCCCGTCGATGAGCCGCTGGCCGAGCTGCGCGATCTTGCCGCCCACGGTGGCATGCACCGTGTAATGCAACTCGCAAAGCGGCAGGCCAGACGCGTCAGCAGGCAAGGGTTCCAGCCGCACCTGGGCGGTGCCCTTACCAAAACCAGCCACACCGCCCGAACCATCAAACGCGATGGTGTAGCTCTCGGGCGGCACGATGTCGGCCAGCGTGATCTTGCCCGCGAACTTCGCAGACACCGGCCCGATCTTGAGCGCCATGGCCACGGCGTATTGATTTTCGCCACTGGCCTCTACCTTGTCGCAGCCGGGGATGCAAAGCTTGAGAACCTCGGGGTCATTCAACGCCTCCCAGGCTTGCTGTTGGGTCACGGCCAGGGTGCGGCTGGCTTGCATTTCCATGATTAGGTTCCTTCGTTCAGTGAATATTCAAACTTTTACGGCCTAACGGCGCTGCGGCTGCAACACCTGTGCAATGCTGTGCGCCAATTGCTGCAGGCTCTCCAGGTTGTGCACCGCCAGCATGCCGTGGGCGTGGCGATGCAGCACCTCTGCGCCGCGCGCGGTGGGGCGATAGCCTTCGTAGCGCAGCAGGGGATTGAGCCACAGCAGCTGCCCGCAGTGACGGCGCAGCCAGCCCAACTCTTGCAGCAGCGCGGCGGGCTCGCCCGTGTCCAGCCCATCGCTGATGAGCAGCACCAGCGTGCGCCGCCCCACCAGTCGGCGCGCGTGTCGGCGGCGCAACTGGTGCAGCGCTTCGCCCAGACGGGTGCCGCCTGCAAAATCGGTGATGGCAGCACTGGCGTGGGCCAGCATGGCGTCGCCATCAGCGTGTCGGAAGGCGGGTGTCAAATCCGTGAGGCCCGTGCCAAACGCGAACATATCCCGTCGCCCCACACCCTGCCCGCCCTGCCCCGGCGCTGTGGCGGCGTGCAAGAAGGTGAGCAGCAGGCGTGCATAGCGCTCCATTGATCCGGACACATCCACCAGCACCAGCAGGGGCACGGGCTGGTCGCGCCGCGCCAGGCGTGGCAGCTCCAGCATCTCGCCGCCCGTGCGGGCTGCACGGCGCATGGCGGCGGCCCAGTGCGGGCGGCTGCCCCGGCTGCCGGGGCAGGTGCGGCGCGATGCGTAGCGCGGCAGGGGCAAGGCCACCTCGCGCACCAGGCGTTGCACCAGCTGGTATTCGCCAGCAGAGAGCTGGTTGAAATCTGCCCGGCGCAGGCGTTGCTGGTCGCTCGCTGTCATGGCGGCGTCAAATTCGATCTTTTGCTCTTGCGTGCTGGCGTGCTGCTGCCGTGCGGCGCGCAAAGGTGCCAGCGCATCGGCCACGCGCTGGCGGCGGGGGGCACCTTTCGATTTTTCAGGGGCGGTGGGCAGCATCTGCGCCAGCAGCTTCTGCGCCACATCGGGGTTGCGGAAGTACGCAGCAAACAGTTCGCGAAACACCTGGCGGTCCTGCTCGCGACTGATGAGTACGGCCTCCAGTGCGGCGGCCATGTCCTGCCGTGCCAGGCCCACCAGCAACAGGGCTTGCTGGGCCAGCGCCATGCGGGCGGCATCGACCGGCACACCGGCGCGGCGCAGGGCGCGACCAAAGCCGGTGAGGTTGTCCGCCAGCTTGCCGCTGCGCGCATCGCCCAACTGTGAGGCGGTGGCATGCACCCCGCCGGCGGCGGCTACAGCAGAGGCCCCTGCCCCGCTCATGAAGCCTCCGGCTCTGGCTGCAACAACTCAGACGCCAGCGCGGCAGTCAACGCGGCCACATCCTCGCGCTGCTTGAACAAGATACCCGCGGTGTCGCTCACCACCTCGGGGTCCACCACCAGGGTGTCCAGCGCCACCAGGGCCTTGGCCCATTCCACGCTCTCGGCAATGCCGGGGGCGCGCTGGAAGGCGTCGGCAAATGGCCGGCTGCGCAGGCGCGACACAAACAGCGCTACCTGCTGGGCCAAGGCCTCGCTGGCACCGGGCACCTGCGCGCGGACGATGGCCAGCTCGCGCTCGCGCTCCGGGTAGTCCAGCCAGTGGTACAGGCAGCGGCGCTTCACAGCGTCGTGCAGGTCACGCGTGCGGTTGCTGGTGAGGATGGTGACGGGCGTCACAGCCGCCTGCACGGTGCCGATCTCGGGAATGCTGACTTGGTACTCACCCAGGTATTCGAGCAGGAAGGCCTCAAACGGTTCGTCGGCGCGGTCTACCTCGTCAATGAGCAGCACCGCCCCCGGTGCAGGCGCGCGCAGGGCCTGCAAAAGCGGACGGGGAATGAGGTAGCGGTCTTGGTACACCTCGGCCTCGATGTCACGAACGGAACCGAGCGCCGCACGGCCGCCCGAAGGCGCGGGCGCCCCCTCGGGGGGCAGCGAGGACACGCCAGTGCCGAGCGTGGGGGCCAACATTTCAGCGGCACGCAGATGCAAAAGCTGCGCTGCGTAATTCCATTCGTACAGCGCCTCGCGCTGCTCCATGCCGTCATAGCACTGCAGGCGAATCAGCACCCGCTGCAGCGCCCGGGCCAAAGCCTGCGCCAAGGCTGTCTTGCCCACGCCGGGCTCACCCTCCAGCAGCAGCGGCCGCTGCAACTTCAACGCAAGGAACACGGCGGTGGCCAGCCGCCGGTCTGCGAGGTAGCCCTCGTTCCGCAGCGCCTGCATCAGGGCATCGACAGAGGCCAAGGCATTCATGCTTGATTGCTTCACTTTTGATAGCTGCTTGCGCTTGATGGATAAGCGCCAGAGGACAATTTCATTCAAAAACATCACCATTAGTACACGCGCCCTTCGATACCGGAGCGCCCTGGGCCAGCAACCGCCGTGCAAGGGCCGCCCCGCAGCACCGGCGGAGTCCCCCTTCCCGAATGGCACCGCCATGCGAGAGAAGGGGGAAGCGGCGCAGCCGCTCAGGGGGATGTCATCTTCGCCACCGCGCGCTGGATTTGCACGCTGATGAGGTTGGCCCGGTAGGCCGCGCTGGCATGCAGATCGGCATTCAGGTCGCTGGGGTCGATTACCACCGCTGCGGCGGCCTGGGGCGTAAAGTCTCGCGACAGCGCGGCTTCCAGCCCCGCGTGGCGGAACACGCAGCTTGAAGCCCCCGTCACAGCCACACGCACACCCGCATCGAACTGCGCCACAAACACGCCCACCAGCGAAAAGCGCGAGGCAGGCTGCTTGAACTTCATGTAGGCGGCGCGCTTCGGGATGGGGAAGCGCACGGCGGTGATGATCTCGCCCTCGTCCAGCGCGGTGGTGTACATGCCCACAAAAAATTCGTCTGCCGCAATCTCGCGCCGATTGGTGATGACGGTGGCCC
Organism: uncultured Acidovorax sp.; assembly: GCF_964021665.1. Lineage (NCBI taxonomy): Bacteria > Pseudomonadati > Pseudomonadota > Betaproteobacteria > Burkholderiales > Comamonadaceae > Acidovorax > uncultured Acidovorax sp. Next base: position 4,979 of record NZ_CAXIAK010000054.1, on the reverse strand, counting down.
CCAGGCCCAACACCGCGCTGGGGTAGCAGGCAGCAGGGTCGTTGTTGGCCACAGAACCGCCCAGCGTGCCGCGTGCGCGCACCTGCCGGTCGCCAATGCCAGCGGCCAAGTCGGCCAGGGCCGGGATGGCAGCCTTCACTTCGCCGCTGGCCGCCACATCGGCGTGGCGCGTCATGGCGCCGATCACCAGGGCATTGCCCTCGCGGCGAATGCCCGCCAGCTCGGCAATGCTGTTCAGATCAACGATCTTCTCCGGGTTGGCCAGGCGCAGGCGCATGGAAGGCAGCAGACTTTGTCCACCAGCCAGCAGCTTGCCGCCCTGGGCAATGAGCTGCGCGGCGGCGGCGGTGGAAGCAGGCGCTTCAAAGGTGAATGCGTACATGGTCGAATCTCCTTATGCCTTGGCCGACTGGATGGCTTCCCACACGCGGTGGGGCGATGCGGGCATGTCAAAGTCCTTCACGCCCAGGGGGCGCAGCGCATCGAGCACGGCATTGATCACCGCCGGGGGCGAGCCGATGGCCCCGGCCTCGCCGCAGCCCTTGGTGCCCAGCGGGTTGTGGGTGCAGGGCGTGCAGACATGGCCGAGCTTGAACTCGGGGAAGTCATCAGCGCGCGGCATTGCGTAGTCCATGAAGCTGCCGGTAAGCAACTGGCCGGTTTCGCGGTCGTACACGCAGTTTTCCAGCAGCGCCTGGCCAATGCCTTGCACCAGCCCGCCATGCACCTGGCCCTCCACGATCATGGGGTTGATGATGGTGCCGAAGTCGTCCACCGCAGTGAACTTGTCCACGCGGGTCACGCCGGTCTGCGGATCGATCTCCACCTCGCAGATATAGGTGCCTGCGGGGAAGGTGAAGTTGGTCGGGTCGTAGAAGGCGGTTTCGTTCAGCCCAGGTTCGAGCTTGTCCAGCGGGTAGTTGTGCGGCACATAGGCCGTGAGCGCCACCTGGCCAAACGGGATCTTCTTGTCGGTGCCCCGCACGGTGAATTCGCCATTGGCAAAGTCGATGTCGGCGTCGCTGGCCTCCATCAAATGCGCAGCAATCTTCTTGGCCTTGGCCTCGATCTTGTCCAGCGCCTTCATGATGGCCGCGCCGCCCACGCTGATGGAGCGCGAGCCGTAGGTGCCCATGCCGAACGGCACGCGGCCCGTGTCGCCGTGCACGATGTCCACGTTCTCCACCGGAATGCCCAGGCGCGCCGCCACCACCTGCGCAAAGGTGGTCTCGTGGCCCTGGCCGTGGCTGTGCGAGCCGGTGAACACCGTCACGCTGCCGGTGGGGTGCACGCGCACCTCGCCGCATTCAAACAGCCCCGCCCGCGCGCCCAGGGCGCCCGCGATGTTGGAGGGCGCAATGCCACAGGCCTCAATGTATGACGAGTAGCCGATGCCCCGCAGCAGGCCCTTTGCCGCGCTGGCGGCCTTGCGCTGCTCAAAGGCTGCCACATCGGCCAGCTTGTTGGCACCGTCCATGCAGGCATGGAAGTCACCCGTGTCGTACTGCAGCGCCACCGGCGTCTGGTATGGAAAAGTCTGGATGAAATTGCGGCGGCGGATTTCGTCCTGCGAGAGGCCCATCTCCCACGCGCAGCGGGTGACCAGGCGCTCCAGCAGGTAGGTGGCCTCAGGGCGGCCTGCGCCCCGGTAGGCGTCCACCGGCGCAGTGTTGGTGAACCACGAGTCCACCTCTACATACACCTGAGGAGTGCTGTACTGGCCCGCCAGCAGCGTGGCGTAAAGAATGGTGGGCACCGCACTGGCAAAGGTGCTGAGGTAGGCACCCAGGTTGGCGTGCGTATTCACGCGCAGGGCCAGGAACTTGCCGTCCTTGTCCATCGCCATTTCGGCATGGCTCACATGGTCGCGGCCATGGGCGTCGGAGAGGAACGCCTCGCTGCGGTCTGCCACCCACTTGATGTTGCGGTTGAGCTTTTTGGAGGCCCAGGTCAGGCACACGTCTTCGGCGTACAGGTAGATCTTGGAGCCGAAGCCGCCGCCCACGTCAGGCGCAATCACGCGCACCTTGTGTTCTGGCAGGCCCATCACAAAGGCCGTCATCAAAAGCCGCTCAACGTGCGGATTCTGGTTGCTGACATACAGCGTGTATTCGTCGCTGGCCCGGTTGTAGCTACCGATGGCCGCACGCGGCTCCATGGCGTTGGGGATCAGGCGGTTGTTGATCAGGTCGAGCTTGGTGACGTGGGCGGCGTTGGCAAATGCGGCATCCACGCCGCCCTTGTCGCCAATGGCCCACTTGAAGCAGTGGTTGTCGGGCGCAATGTCATGCACCGCCGCACCGGCCACGGCGCCCGACGCAGCGTCGGCCACGTTCACCACGGCAGGCAGCACGTCGTAGTCCACCTCCACCAGCTCGGCCGCGTCGCGCGCCTGCTGCTGGGTCAGCGCCACCACCATGGCCACATGGTCGCCCACGTAGCGCACCTTGCCCTGGGCCAGGATGGGGTGCGGCGGCTCCTTCATGGGCTCGCCGTTGGTGCTGGTGATGAGCCAGCCGCAGGGCAGGCCGTTGATGTTGTCGGCCGCCACATCGGCCCCCGTGAACACGCCCAGCACGCCGGGCGCGGCCTTGGCCGCATCGATATTGATGCTGTTGATCTTGGCGTGGGCGTGCGGTGAGCGCACGAACACCGCGTGGCATTGCGCGGCCAGCACCACATCGTCGGTGTACTGGCCGGCGCCGGTGAGGAAGCGGTAGTCTTCCTTGCGCTTCAAGGCCTCGCCAATGTATGGCAGCTTGGAAAAGTCGGATGCACCCATGGTCGTTCTCCTCTTTCCTGGTTAAGCCATGGCCTTCTGGCCGACCTGCACTGCGCGCACGATGTTCTGGTAGCCCGTGCAGCGGCAGATGTTGCCTTCCAGCAGCTCGCGGATCTCGCCCTCGCTGGCGTCGGGGTGGTGCTTGCACAGGTCTACCGCGCTCATCACCATGCCGGGGGTGCAGAAGCCGCACTGCAGGCCGTGGCACTCTTTGAAGGCCGCCTGCATGGGGTGCATGGTGCCGTCGGGCGCGGCCATGCCCTCGATGGTGGTCACCTCGGCCCCCTGGGCCTGCACGGCCAGCATGGCACAGGACTTGACGGCGCGGCCGTTGACGTGAACGGTGCAGGCACCGCACTGGCTGGTATCGCACCCTACGTGGGTGCCTGTGAGCTGCAGGTGCTCTCGCAACGCGTGAACCAGCAGGGTGTTGGGGGGGACGTCTATGCTGGCCGCGCGGCCGTTGACGGTGAACTGCACTTGCATCTCGCTGTCTCCTGTAATGGTGATGGCTGGATTCGCACGGCGCATCTTGAAACGCCCCTGCCCCCCGCTTCTCTAGGGACAACCCTAGAAACACCCGGCGCTGCGCGGGATATTCTCAAAATGAAACATGCTGCACTGCACACCGGTGCACCATGCGCGGAAATCTTCACCCCCTTGCCACCTCGCCTTGCGCGCACGCTCCCACGGCGTACCCAAGGCCCTGCCCCAGGGACTGCGATGCTTGCTGCTGCCGATCCGTCATCCCACCACCGCCAGGCCCTGATCCAGAGGGCCCGGCAGAGCGTTTTGCTGGGCGCGGGTGGCGAGGTATCGCTGGAGCCATGGATCACGCGCTCGTGGCAGCGGTGCCTGGCCGCCGGGCTCCATCCCGGGCACAAGGTGGTCTTCAACCCCATCAGCGGCCAGGCATTGCGCCAGCTGGCCGATGAAAGCCATGCGCTGGTGCAGGCCGCGCGGCCGGTGCTGGACCAGCTCACCCGCGCAATTGCGGGCATGCGCTACTTCGCGATGTTGACCAACGCGCGCGGCGTGGTGATCGACGTGCAGGGCGCGGTGGACCGGCACGACCCGCGCAGCCAGCTGATCGGGCGGGTGGGCGTGGACCTGTCTGAAGCCGCTGTGGGCACCACTGCCATAGGCGCGGCGCTGACCGAGCTGACCCCGGTCTGGCTGCACCGGGGCGAGCACTTTTGCGATGACAACAGCGCCTACAGCTGCGCAGGCGCTCCCCTGTTCGACCCCGAAGGGCGCTGCATGGGCATGCTGGACCTGACGGGCGTGGATGTGCCCGAGCGGCCCGAGCTGCGGCACCTGGTGGCGCGATCCGCCCGCTCGATCGAAGACGCGCTGCTGCTGTCACGCCCACACGACTGGCTGATGCGATTGAACTGGCCCGGCGGCGCACTGGGCGGCGAAAGCGATGGCCTGGTCACGCTGGACGACGACGGCCAGGTGCTGGGCACCAACACCACGGCGCGGCAACTGCTTCCCATGCCGCTGCGCAGCCCCGGCGGCGCTGTGCACAGCGCCGATCTGTTTGCCATGCCCTGGGCCATGCTGCGCGATGCGGCATGCCAGCAGCGCAGTGCAGCCATGCCGGTCCCGCTGTGGTCGGGTCTGCGCCTGCAAGCGCTGGTGCAACCGGCTGCAGCAGTTCAGGGCCGTGTGCGCGCAAGCCCTGCCGCGCCCTTGCGGCAGACAGAAACCGCGCTGATCCGCCAGGCGGTGCAAGACGCCCGCGGCAATGTGGCCGAGGCCGCGCGCGCACTGGGCATCAGCCGCGCCACGGTGTACCGCAAGCTAGGGCCGTCTGCGGTAAAGTTCTGAACAAAAACGGTTCCTAGCGCTTACCAATCAAGCGCCACAAGCTATCAAAATCAGAGCAAATCCATCCACAGCGGCCCAGCCCTCAATCCCACAGTGCCAGCACCACCGCCGATTCATCCACCTGCAGCTTGACCCGGGATCGCACCCGCAAGCCGCTGCCTGCCGGCGCAAAGCCCACCATCTGCACACCCGCATCGAGCTGCGCGGCCACTTCGTCCACCTCGGGGCCACGGGAAAGGCGGGTCACGCGCCCTTCCCACCAATTCACGCCAGCGGCAGGCGAGTCGGCATACGGCATCGCCCGCACTGCCGTGGCCTTGCACAGCGCCAACAATGCCTGGCCTGGCTGCAGGCCCAGCAGCTC